>JAIBBI010000213.1 GCA_019694755.1 Gemmataceae bacterium | reverse complement strand
TTTCCTTCTTCGCTTTCTTGGTCACGATCTTTTGCACGCGGACCTTCGGCAGACCATCGAGGCGCCACCCTTCGATCCAGCGGTCGGTCTCTTTCAGGGTCTTGATCCGCTCATCGCGGGTCAGGACGCTGCGATTGGTGGACATGCCGCTCTTGCGGCGGAGGCTTTTATCAATCGACATGGTCGCGATCCTGTTCCATAAACCGGCTGATAATCTACGATTCCGGCCGGCTTTCGGCCACCCGGCCTACCGCTTGACCAGCTTGGCGAC
The DNA here is from genome assembly GCA_019694755.1 of Gemmataceae bacterium. Classification (GTDB taxonomy): domain Bacteria; phylum Planctomycetota; class Planctomycetia; order Gemmatales; family Gemmataceae; genus JAIBBI01. The sequence goes on along the minus strand of JAIBBI010000213.1, from coordinate 4,866 downwards.
CGCGTCGAGGACCGTCTGCACGCCCGCGTCGTCGAGCGGCTTGTCGGCTGTGAAGGTGAATTTCGCCTTCACCCGGTGGTTTTCGTACAGGAGAATCGTCGTCTGGTCGTCCGCGCCCAGCTTCCAGGATTTCGTCCGGGCGCTCTCGGCCTGGTCGAGTGCCAGGGGCACCAGTTTCAACTCCGCCTTGGTCGCCAACGCCTCGACCGCTTTGGCCTGCGGGATCCTGTCGTCGTCCTTCAGGAAGTCGTCTTTCAGGCGGAGGAACACGCCGAACGCCCGCAGCCGGTTGTTCTTGTTCTTCGCGACGGCGAGGTCGAGTTGCTTGAGCAACTTGCCGAGCGGCGCGTCGTCGGCCGGGGACTCGCGGGTGAAGACCGCAACGGTCGGGTCGAGGCCGAACCGGGTGACAAGATCGGCATGCTTGCCGACGCGGGTCGGGTCGGCGAAGTTCTGCCGGTCTTCAGTCTGCACGGGTTCCGATGCGGGCGGCTTGGGGCCCCCGGCCACGATGTACGCGGAAAACGGCCCGGGCAGGACTTCGCCGGGTTCCACCGCGAAGGCGGCACCGGCCAGCAGCACCATCGAAACCGCGGCAATGCGCGTCATAATCCCACTCCGCTCGAAACCGACGGACTCTCTGCTTCCAGCGTGCCCGGTATTGCGGGTGGAGTCAAGCGGCGCGCCGGAGATCGGAAGGGGAGCGGGCCGCGGGACCGGTACAAGGCCCCTGTCCGCGGGCAAGAAACGGAAAACCCCGCGGAATCGGGTCCGCGGGGTTCGGTGTGATTCGGATGGCTCGGGTGATTACTTAGCCTTGGCGGCCTTGGGGGTCATGCACATCGTGCAGCCGCAGCAGATCGGCGTGTTGTTCATCATCACGCAGCAGGTGCAGCCGGCATCGCACATAGCGCACAGGCAGTCGCAGCAGGCCTGAATCATGGCGCAGCACTTGGCGTCGCCCGAGGTGCAGGTCAGGCAGCAGCCGTCCTTGGTCATTTCGCAGGTGGTCATGCCCATGGTCAGGGCACAGTGGCATACGACCATGCCGTTCATCATGCAGCAGCAGGAACACAGGCCGTTCTGCATCATCATGCAGAGGTTCTGCAGCATGCCGCAGGCGACCGCGTCGTCGCAGGCGCAGGTGATCTTCATGCCGCCCGCGCACTTCTCGAACTTGAGCGTGCAGCGGGGGATCATCATGGAGTTGGGGCCGACGGGCATCGTGCCCGGCATGCCAGTCATCCCCGGCATGCCCATTGCCGGCATGCCCGTCATCGGTCGGTCCATCGTCATCGTGCTCATCGTGAGCCTCCGTCCAGTGGTGTGAGGAGCCGACCGACGCCACTCCTGCGGGCAAGTCCGGTCTGGCACGGCGGATTATAGAGAATCTGCGCTGAGGATTGCAACAACAGTAACGATTATTCTGATCGTATCAGGCTATCGGATAGTGTACATAAAAACATCTATTTGGCGATCTTGCCCAGACTCTCGACAGAGCCGGGTCCCTTTGGATAATAGTCCCGTTATCCGGATTATGTCGCCTTTGCTGGGATGCAGCCTATGTCTTCTGCCGGTACACCGGTCACCACGACGGACCGGTCCGGGACCAGTCCATTCTTCGAAGCGGCGGGGACGGAGCCTCTCCGCGGAGAGATCTTCGGACAGGCTTACCTCGAGGAATACGCCCGTCAACTTGCTCGCGCGTCCACCGAGTCGATGACCGTCGCGAGGCGGTCGATTTACGAGCGCCTCCGCGACGACGACCGCCTGTTGCGCGAAGCCCACGCGGCCATCCGGACCGCGTCGCACGGTCAGGAGACGCTGACCACCGATGCCGAGTGGTTGCTCGACAACTTCTTTGTCGTCGAAGACGTGTTGCGGGAGGTCACCCGCGATCTGCCGGTCGGTTATTACAGTGAGTTACCCCGGCTGACGGTCGGACCGCTGGCAGGGTATCCGCGAATTCTCGCCCTGGCGATCGGGCTCGTGGCGCACAGTGATTCGAGCCTCAGCGAATCGCAAATCCGCGACTTCGTCAAAGCGTATCAGGCCGAGAAGCCGCTGACCATCGGCGAACTCTGGGCCGTGCCGACGATGCTCCGGCTCGCGCTGGTCGAGAATCTGCGACGGCTCGCCCAGCAGATGATCACGACGCGGGAAGACAAGGAGTACGCGCTCACGTGGGTCGCGGCCCAGGGGCAGGAGGCCCGCGGCAAGCGCGAGATCCGCCCGCCGGAGCGTAAGTCGGATGCCACCCTCGTCGCCATCGTGCAGGGCCTGCGCGACCTCGGCGTGTCGGCCCAGCCCATCGTCACCTGGCTGGACGCTTGGCTCGAAAAGGAGAATACCAACGCCGCGGATCTTCTCCGCCGGGAGAATCGCCGGCAGGCCGTCAACCAGGTCTCGGTCGGCAACTGCATCACTTCGCTCCGGCTGCTCAACGCCCTCGACTGGAACGCGTTCGTCGAGCAGACCAGCCACGTCGAAGCGATCCTGCGCTCGGACCCGACGGGCATTTATCCCCGGCAGGACTTTCAGACCCGCGACCGCTGCCGGCAGATCATCGAGCGGATCGGCCGGCGATCGAGTTGTTCGGAAGTCGAGGTCGCGAAGAAGGTCACGCACTTGGCCGCCGCCGGGTCCGACGACCGCCGCCGGCAGGTTGCGTATTATCTTCTCGACGCCGGCCGACCGGAACTCGAGACCGCCGCGGGCTACCGGCCGACGCTGGGCGACCGCAAGCGGTCGCTGTTTCGGAGGAGCCCGTCGCCACTTTACTTCGGGCTCATCGCGCTGTTCCTGTTGGCCACCGTGTTCGTGGTCGCCGAGTTGAGTGGTGCACGTCGGTATGCCGCGCTCGCGGTCATTGCCGCGGTGTTCCTGCCCGCAAGCGAATTGGCCGTTGGTCTGGTCAATCTGCTCATGACGCGGTGGGTGCCGCCGACCACGCTCCCGAAGCTCGACCCGAAGGACGGCATTCCAGCCGGATTCGGTGCGTTCGTCGTCATGCCGTCGATGCTCACCAAGGCGGAGAGCGCGGCCCACCTGCTGGAGCGGCTCGAACTCCATTACCTCGCCAACCCTGACCCGCAGTTGCGGTTCGCCCTGCTCACCGACTTCGCGGACTCCGCCACCGAGACAATGCCGACCGATCGCGGCTTTGCCGACTCCGCGATGAAAGGCGTCGAGCAGCTCAACCGCAAGTATGCCGAGGGCGGTCCGGACATCTTCTTCGTCTTCCACCGCCGCCGGCAATGGAATCCGTCGGAAGGCAAGTGGATGGGCTGGGAGCGGAAGCGCGGCAAGCTGCTGGAGTTCAACCGCCTGCTCCGCGGCGCGACCGACACCAGCTACGCCTGGCAGAGCGGCAAGATCGCGGATCCGGAACAGTACCGCTACGTGATCACGCTCGACACGGATACGAATCTGCCGCGGGAGACCGCCCGGCGGATGATCTGCACGCTGGCGCACCCGCTGAACCGGGCCGTGCCCGACGCCACGCACACCAAGGTGGTGGCCGGCTATGCGATCCTTCAGCCGCGGATGAGCTTCCTGTTCCAGACCGGCTCGCGGTCGCGGTTCGCCCGCACGCTGGCGAGTTCCGCGGGGATCGACCCGTATCAGGTGGCGATTTCCGACGTTTACATGGACCTGTTCGGCCGGGGCAGCTTCATCGGCAAAGGCATTTACGACGTCGACGCATTCGAGGCGGTGACCGGCCCGGCATTCCCGGAAAACCGCATCCTGAGCCACGACCTCATCGAATCGAACTACGCGCGGTGCGCGCTGGCCACCGACATGGAACTGCTCGACGAGTTCCCCGCGCGGTACCACGCGTACGCCCGCCGCGATCACCGCTGGATTCGCGGCGACTGGCAGCTCCTGCCGTGGCTGATGCCGCGGGTGCCGTGCAACGTCCGTGGGCAGGAGGGGCGGCGGCCCAACACGCTGGATATGGTCGAGCGGTGGAAAGTGCTCGACAACCTGCGCCGCAGCCTCGTCGGCGTGTCGGTCGTGCTGATGGTCGCACTCGGCTGGACGGTCCTGCCGGGTTCGCCGTGGTTGTGGACTGTGCTCGCAATCATGGTGGCCGGCTGGCCGCTCGTGATCTTCCTGATCAACAGCCTCTGGGGCGTGCTAAAGGGCACGCCCGCGGTTACGCTCCGCGCCGCCCGAGGCTCGTTGCCGGGCACGGCCATGCAAAGCCTGTTCAGCACCGGGTTCCTGCTCGACCAGTCGCGGCACGCGCTCAACGCGATCGGGATCACGCTGTACCGGCTATTTGTCTCGCGAAAGCACCTGCTGGAGTGGGAGACGGCAGCCGCGACGGAGCAGCGGCTGGGCGAGAACCTCGGAAGCTTCGTCGCCACAATGTTTCCCACGAGCCTGATCGCGATCGGTCTCGGCGTGCTTGTCGCCGTGGCGAAGCCGGCTGCCCTTCCGGCCGCGCTGCCGCTCGTGCTGCTCTGGACGCTGTCGCCCGTGCTGGCGTGGTGGGTCAGTCAGCCGCTGCCGGTCAAGGTCACGGAGCTGACGGAAACCGACCGGAAGGCCTTGCGCCGGATCGCCCGCAAGACGTGGGGATTCTTCGAGACGTTCGTGGGTCCCGAAGACAACTGGCTGCCCCCGGACAACTTCCAGGAAGACCCGAAGGGCGAAGTCGCCCACCGCACCTCGCCGACAAACAAGGGCCTGCTCGTGTTGTCGACGCTGGCGGCCCACGACTTCGGCTATATCAGCATGGGTCGCATGGCCGAGCGGCTCAATCACACGTTTGACACGTTTGACAAGCTCGAGAAGCACCGCGGCCACATCCTGAACTGGTACGACACGCGGACGCTGGAGCCGCTCCACCCCGCGTAA
>JAIBBI010000064.1 GCA_019694755.1 Gemmataceae bacterium | reverse complement strand
CTTGTCGTCCAGACCCTCGGCCTGCTGCAGCAGGTCCGAGAAGCCGAGGATGCTGTGCAGGGGTGTCCGCAGTTCGTGGCTCATCGTGGCCAGGAACTCGCCCTTGAGCCGGTTCGACTCGAACAGAGCCAGGTTGGCCCGGGCCAGCTCATCGACTTTCACGTCGAGGGCGGCCTTGTTTTCGGAAAGCTCCTCCTGCTTGTTCATCAGGTTGCGGATCATCCGGTTGAACGCGAAGCTCAGGTCTTCGAACTCGTCACCGGTCTGGATCTCGCTGCGAACATTGAAGTAGCCGTTGGCAATCTGGTCGCTGACTTCCTTGAGGTGCTTGACGGGCTTCACCACGACGTACCGCACGATGAGGTAGCTGCCGGCCATCACGAGCAGCGAGGTCACGAGTGCGTTGGAGATGAGGATCGCCCGGTTGAGGTGGAAGTCCTCCTCCAGCAACCGGCTGTCGAGCTGGATGCGGACCGCCCCGTAAAACATCCCCGGCTTCAGGTCCGGCAATTCGTCACGCTCCCGGGCCGTCGGGTGGCACTTCAGGCAGCTCGTAGTCATCCGGATCGAGCCGTAGTAGTAAAACTTCTCGGCAGCAGGGAGGTAGCGCTTCTCCTCGAATTTCTCCGGATGGTTCTTCAGGTCCGCGATCAGCTCCGCCTCGTCGGCATCCGGCCGGTGCTGGGCTTCGCGCGAATGGGGCTTGTAAAGTCGGAACTGGTAATTGGTAAGGGCCCTGGTCTCGGTATCGGCATTCCCCTTCTGGAAATCACTCAGCGATTGCCCGATCTGTGGATCAATATGGAAGTTGTAAAGCACTTGGGCGACGAGCAGCCGCCCCGAATTCAGCGTGGCATCGTACGCTACGCCCACGGTCATCCGCGCGTAGATCCAGAAGCTGCCGGTGATCAGCAGCAGCGTCAGCGCCCCAAGCAGAAAGCGGCTCTTGCGTTCGAGGCTGCTTTCGCCGAGCAGGCGTTTGAACCCGCGGTAAGACATCCCACCCTTCAACGAGAGACTTCAGCTATAAGTCACGGGTTGGGCCCGGAAAGTCAACGGACCGGCTGGCACCTCGGGCACGAGTGTGTCGACCGCCCGGCCAGCCGGACCCGCGTCACTGCGGTCCCGCACGTCATGCACGGCTCGCCAGTCCGGCCGTAAACCCGGAACTCGTTCTGGTACCCGCCCGGCTCGCCCGTGCCGTCGAGGTAGTTGCGGATGCTGGAGCCCCGGCAATCGATCGCGAACGTCAGGACTTCGACGACGGCCCGGCGCAGCCGCTCGGCCGCGGCAGGCCTGATCGCATTGGCGGGGGTCGCCGGGGCGATCTTCGCGACGAACAGCGCCTCGTCGGCGTAGATATTGCCGACGCCCGCCACCACCGACTGATCGAGCAGCACGGCTTTGATGCTCCGACGGGATTCCGCCAGCGACACGCGCCACGGGCCGGGCTCCAGGTCGAATGGTTCGGGGCCGAGCCGGGCATCCAGAAACTTCGCGATCGCCCCGCCATCGGCGAAGTAATCGACGCTGCCAAACCGCCGCTCGTCGCGGTAGCGCAGTTGGGTCGCACCGAGGTCAAAGACTATGTGAGTGTGCGGTTCGAGCGGCGCGGCCGAGGGGTGAATCCGGAACTGGCCCGTCATGCCGAGATGAACCAGCAACCGCCCGGTGTCCAGCGACACGATGATCCACTTGCCCCGGCGATCGATCGCGATGATGGTCTGGCCGACGACCCGCGGAGTCCACGACTTCCGCCACGGCCGGCGGAGCCGCATGCGCCCGACGCTCAGGCCCGCGATCCGCTTCCCCACGGCCTGCGGTCGCAGCGTGCGGACGACCGTCTCGACCTCGGGGAGTTCGGGCATGGCGGATGTGTGCCCATGAAAAAACGGATCGGTGCGGGCACCGATCCGTCGGGATATTCGGAAGAGTCGGGCGTGTTAACGCACGGCCGTGGCCGCGCCGCCGATGGTGGCCCGCATCCGCTGACCGATTCGCGGCATCGTGCTGTTCTGCTCGATGCTGACGATCACTTCGAGCACGCGGTTGTTCGAACCCGAGGCCATGAGGTCCGGGCCGTGCGGGTTGCGGATCGGCAGGAACGCGTCGCCCACCCGGAGAACCTTGCCGTAGTAGACGGGGCCCACGTTGGTCTCGTCGTGGATCGTCGCGGTTGCGCCGAGGCTGATCCGGCTGGCGTATTCCTGATCCACCTCGAGGCGGACGAACCGCTCGCCGTTCGGAGCGAAGATCACGGCCGGGGTCTGCGACTGAGGACCGTACTGCGAACCGACGGTGGCCAGCAGTTGCAGCACGGTGCCGTCCTGCGGGGCCTTGAGCGTGCAGCGACCGAGCGCCTCGCGGGCCTGCTCGAGCTGCGCCTTGCGGTAGTCGACATTGCGCGAGGCTTCTTCGACCTTCGCGTCCGGGCTGCTCTTGCGGACCTGTTCGAGCTTGGCCTCCTCCGCGGTGACGGCGGCTTTGTGGCCCTCGACGTTCCGCTTCGCCAGTTCGATGTCTTCGGCGGAGACCTGCGAGAAGTTCAGCTTCTTCATCCGCTCGGCCTGATCGAGCTGGGCCTGAGCCGCGCCGAGTTTCGCCCGCGCGCCGTCGACTGCCGCCTGCTGCTGGCGGATGATTTCCTTGAACGCTTCGAGCGCCTGTCGGGCCTGCGCAAGCTGTGCCTCGGCGACCTGCACGCCGGCCTCGGCTTCCGCGGCCTTCTTCACGAAGGGCTCGTCGTTGACTTTGAGGAGTTCGGTGTCCTTGCGGACGGTCTGGCCTTCGTAGCAGAGAATCTCCGCGACCGCGCCGGGCTGGAGCGGGCCGAGATTGAGCAGACCGCCCTCCACGTCGACGCGACCGAGGCAGACGACACCCTGACCCACGAGCGCGTTCTGCCGCGCGCGGTCATCGTTGGGGCCGGCCGCCACGTCCTTGTTGAAGTTCATCAACTGGGCCGCGCCGAGCACGGAGCCGAGGACGAGAACACCCCCCAGGGCCCAGGGGAGTCGCAACCATCGGGGTGAATGTTTCATGGCAAAGTCCCTCCGCCCCGGAGCCGCGAACGGCGCGGGGCCAGTAGATATTGTAGGCATCAAGCCGCCCGGGGATACCCGAGTTGCCGATCCGAGCGTGTTTTTTGGTGTACGGTTGTACCGTATCACGAAGCAGCCGCATGCACCGGGGCATGGGCCTCGTCTGTCAGCCGGCCGTCGTCGATGTGGAACACTTCGTCGGCGAACGGCATGAGTCGAGGGTCGTGCGTGACGACCAGCAGCGTCGCGCCGCGCTCGTGGGCGGCCTGGCGGAGCATTTCCACCACGTTCTCCCCGTGGTGCCAGTCGAGTGCGCTGGTCGGTTCGTCGGCGAAGCACAGGGCGGGGTTCTTGACGAGTGCCCGGCCGATGGCGACCCGCTGCTTTTCGCCACCCGAGAGCTGCGCAGGCAGAAGGTTCAGCTTGCTGCCGAGCCCCAGCTGGCCCAAGGTTTCCTCGGCCTGCCGGCGCGCCTCGCGGGCGGGGGTGTTCAGGCCCCAGCGCAGGACGATCTCGAGTTGTTGCCGGGCCGTCAGCGCGGGGAACAGGTTGTAGCCCTGGAAAATATACCCGCAATATTTCAGCCGGTACGCCTCGCGCTCGCGATCCGAGAGGTCCCAGACGTCAACAAGGTCGGTGCCGTCGCGCGAATGCACCTGACCGGACGTCGGACGGAGCAATCCGCTCAGCATGGCAAGGAGCGTGCTCTTGCCCGAGCCGGACGGACCCATGAGCAGGGCAAACTGGCCCCGCATCAGTTCGAGCGACACGCCGTCGACCGCCGTCGACTGGCTTTCGCCGTCTCCGAACATGCGCACCAGGTTGGTGCAGCTCAGGATGATATCGTTCTCGGGCCGCATCGGGACTCCGTCAGCGAAGCAGGTTCGCGGGCTCCACGTGGCGCAGCGATCGCAGGGCGAACAAACCGGCAAGGAGGGCGGTGAACAGGGTGACGACCAGCACGGCGGCGAGCAGCCAGGTGGGCAGAAGCACCTTCGCGCCGGCGAATCCGGCGAGCTTGGCCATGCCGAGGATCGTCGGTATGGCCAGGATGACGCCGATCACGCCGACGTAGAACGACTGCGTGACGACCGAACTGATCATACGCCAGCGGGGAATGCCGAGAGCCCGCAGGATCGCCAGTTCACGTATCGAAGCCACGGTGGCGGCGTACAGCGTCTGGCTGGTGACGACTGCTCCGACGAGCAGGCCGAGGATGGCCGTGTAGCCGATCGCCACGCCGGCCATCGTCGCCCGCAGCCAGTGCATCTGGCTCTTCCAGGAGAACTCCGAGGAGGTCAGGGCCGACATGTCGCGCTGCTGCTGCGGATCGCTGACGTTCTCGTACTTGTCGCGAAGTCGCTTCACGACCACCGGGGCGTTTTTCGGGTCTTTGCAGCGGGCGAGCAGGAAGATCGTCTGATCATCGCGCATCCGCAGGATCTTCCGGGCCGTCTTCACGGAGCAGAAGATGTATGGCCCGGCGAGGCTCTTGTACCCGGTGACGAGCCCGACGACGCGGACCTTCGTGTCGAGGATGTTGCCGTACTGCCCAACGCCTTCCGTGAGGCCCAGCCTCTTCAGTTCCGACTTGTCGACGACCACCGAGTCGGGTTCGGTCAGCTTTTGCCGGAGATCCGGCGTCAACGCTTTGACCGCGCCGCAGGCGTTGTCTTCGAGGTTGCCGCCGATGATGACGCAGATCTGCGTGCCGCCGGTCGGCTTCTTCCACTTGCCGAACTGCTCGATGAACGGCTCGATGGAACTGGCGTCGATCTCGGGGTTTTCGGGATGGAGCCGGCCGATGAACGACATCGGGATGACGACGCCCTGATCAACGCTGAGCACGTCGTGCCCGCCGATCCAGAGGTCGGCGCGGGTGTAATCGACCGGGATCGAGGTCACGGAAAGCAGGCCGAGGAGCAGGCCGCACTGCAGGGCGATCAGCAGGGCGGAAAACGCCACCGCGAAGATGCCCGGCAGAAAGCGCTGCCGTTCGTGCCAGAGAGTCGCGAGGGCATAGCTCATTCGTGGGTGGCCTGCCGGGCGTCGGTGGAGTGTTCGGCCAGTCCGTTGGCCCGCACCGCGGCGGACCCGTTCGGGTTATTGTGGGCCGGCGCGGGCCATTTGGCCGCCGAGGGGCCGGTCGGAATGTCCGCGATGCTACTGTCGATGAACTGCTGGTGCCACAATTGCGTGGCCGTGACGGCGACGAGCGCCATTTCCACGCCGGTGCGGGCGTAGCCGATTTTCATCATCGACGGCAGACGATCGCGCCAGTGTTTCACCGCCTCCGGGTCGAAGTAGCCGGTTTTCTTCAGCGACTCCGCGCTGAGCAGTTGATTCACGTAGGCCGGCGGGTTCTCCGAGTGGAAGCTGTCCATCGGCGCGCGGAACATGACCTTGCGCCGCCGGGCGATCGACCGGGGTAGCCACCGCTCGGAGACCCGGCGGAGCAGATACTTGTCGTGGAACCGGCGGAGCTTCCACCGCGGGTTCAGCTTGCAAGTGTAGGCCAGCAGGTCGTCGTCGAGGAACGGATACCGCGCCTCGACCGACGAGTGCATGGCGACGCGGTCGCCCTTGCATAGGAGCAGCATGCCGGGCAGCATGACGCGGATGCCGAGCGCCATGCCGCGGTGGAACGGGTGCCACTTCGCCATCCGCGCCGTGTCGAACTTGAGATCCTCGTAAGCAACGTAGTCGCCCACGGCCGAGCGCATGCCGTCCGAGAACATCATCAGTCGCGAGAGGCTCATCAGGCCGTACACGTCAAGCCAGGGGCCGTAGCCGCCGGTGGCGTTTTCGTTGCGGTGCACCTCGGACCAGGTATAAAGCGGCAGGCCGACCGCCCGCAGCATCGTCCGCCGCAGCCGCTGGGGCAACTCCAGCGACGGGATCAGGTTGAACGCATCGAACGCGCGGTGCAGCTTGAACCACGGGTAGCCGGCCAGGAACTCGTCGGAGCCTTCGCCGGTGAGCGCGACTTTGTAACCCCGGCGGTGGACCTCGCCGGCGAGCGTCTGCATCGCGGCGCAGGCCGTGTCGATCACCGGCATCTCCGCCGTGCGGATGAGGTCCGGGTAGCCGTTCATCACGTCCCGGCCGTCGAACGGCACGACGATCTGCTCGCAGCCGACGTGCTCGGAGACGATACGGGCTTCCGGCTCCTCGTTGAAGCCCTTGGCCTGCACGCCGATGGTGAACGTGGGCAGCGACCGGCCCAGCGCCTTCACCGCCATCGCGACGACCTGGCTCGAATCGATACCGCCCGAGAGGTACGACACCACGGGTACGTCGGCCCGCAGCCGCCGCTTCACCGCGGCGAAGAGCAGCTCTTCGTATTCCCGGCCGATCTTCTCCTCGCTGCCGTCGATCTCGTCGCCACGGTCGGGGAAGTCGAGCGACCAGTACGGCCGCGGTTCGACCTTCGCCTGCGGCCCGAGCCGGATGTCGAGCCAGTTGCCCGGCGGCAGCGACGAGATTCCCTCGAAGCACGTCCGGGGGCCCGGCACGGCGAAGTGCGTGAACACGCCGTGGATTCCCCGCCGGTCCGGCGCGGCCTTCACCATCCCCGAGGCGAGGATCGACTTGATCTCGGAGGCGAAGAGCAGCCAGGAATCCGCGCCGTCGCGGACGACGGCGTGGAACAACGGGATGATGCCGATGCGGTCGCGGGCCAGGATCAGCCGGCGGTTTGCCGCGTCATACAGGGCGATGGCGAACTGGCCGCGGACGTGGTCGATGAACTGGTCGCCGTACTGCTCGTACAGGTGGGGGATGATTTCGGTATCGGTCGACGTGCGGAACTGATGGCCGAGGCCGCGGAGCGCGGCGCGCTGCTCGACGTAGTCGAACAGTTCGCCGTTGAAGATGACGCTGACGGTGCCCGACTCGTTGCTGATGGGCTGCTTGCCGTCGGCGAGGCCGACGATGCTGAGCCGGCGGTGAGCGATGTGGTCGACCTCGGCGCGGAAGTCGCCGTCGTCGTCGGGCCCGCGATGAATGAGCGCCGCCGCCATGCGGGAGACCGCGCCCGCTGGCGGCTGGCGCCTGCCATTCAGATCAACAATCCCTGCGATTCCGCACACAGTCCGGCCCCGTTTCTTCCGCCCGACTCGCGCGCGGCGCGTCGGATTGTAAGGGGCCCCGGCAACCATGCTGCGCCGTCTCGGTGGGGATTGGGATCGACAACGAGTGTCGCCCGCTCCAACCATACCCGCCGGCGCGAGTTGCCAAGGCCAAACCTTGCGTCGAACTTCAAAATCCCTCTGCAGCCGCGCCGCAGAGTCGCATTCACGGTCGCGGTTTACGCAACCCTTCCGGTTTAACTTGCCGGCATAGTCGGGCCGGCCGGCAGCGAAGCCGCCCAGAGGTTCTCCAGCGCCGAGTCGGCGACGCACCAGCCGTCGAGCGTGAACCGCACGCGGCCGGCTTCGTCCGTCATCAGCCCCAGGCCGACGAGTTCCTTCAGGGCCGGGCCGAACATCGCGTCGAAGTCCTGCCCGGTCCGGTCGGCGAATTCGTCTTTCGCGATGCCGGCCGCACGGCGCATTTGCACGCTCATGGTCTCGCGGGCGCGGTCGGCCGCATCCAGTTGTTCGCTCTGCACGACCGCGGATCGCCCCGCCGCCAGCCGGGCGATGTATTCGTCGAGCCGCCGCGTGTTCGATTCGCGGCGTCCGTCGAGGTATCGGGCCGCCCCGAGGCCGAACCCGAAGTATGGCTCGTTGGCCCAGTAGGTCGCGTTGTGCCGGCAGTGGAAGCCGGGCCGGGCGTAGTTCGAGACCTCGTAGTGCTCGTAGCCCGCGGCCCCGAGCATCCGGTCGGCGGTCACGAACATCTCGCGCTCCGCCTCATCGATAACCGGCGTGACCTGCCCGGCGTTCCGCTCCTTCGTGAGCGGCGTGCCCGGCTCGTAGGTCAGCCCGTAGCACGACAGGTGCGACGGCTCCAGGGCGATGGCCCGCGACAGGTCACCGACCCAGTCGGCCGGCGACTGACCCGGCACGCCGAAGATCAGGTCGAGCGACACGTTCGGGATCGCCGCCCGGACCCGTTCCACGGCGGGGGCGATGTCGGCGGCGTGGTGTCGGCGGTCGAGCGCGGCCAGCAGCCGGTCCTGAAACGACTGCACACCGATACTGACGCGGGTGACGCCGCCGGCCTTCAGCACGGCGACCGTGTCGTCACCCAGGCTGTCCGGCGTGCTCTCGATCGACCATTCTCCGCCGGGCGCGAGCGGCAGCCATTGGCGAAGCAGGCCGAGCAACCGGCCGAGCAGCGGTGCCGGCAGGTGAGTCGGGGTGCCGCCGCCGATGAAAATCGTGTCGACCGGCCGGGGCGAATCGAGGGCGGCGAGCTCGCGGGCCAGGGCGTCGAGATAAGATTCCGCCCGGCCGTCCTGTCCCGCCACGACCGCAAAATCGCAGTACCCGCAGTGGTGCCGGCAGAAGGGCACATGGACGTACGCCGCTCGGGCTGTCAGGGCTTGCGCTCCGGGAGGGGGTCTCGGGCGGGGGCGACGCGCCAACAGAAATTGTACCGGCCGGCTTCCGCCGCGCCCAGAGGCCGGGGTCCGGCTGCGACCGGAAAATCGATGCAGACCATAGACACGGATAACTCGGTGTGCCAGAATGCGTGGACCCCCCTCGCCTCAGAGTGCGCCCTGTCATGCCTCGATCACCCGAATGGTCGCGACTTCCGGGAGCTATCGCGCGCATCGCGGCGGCCAGCGATGAGGTTCTGCGCGATGTCGTTGTCGCGGCATTTCAGGAGACCCTGGCCGCGCCGGCCCGCATCGAGGCGGTCGAGCCTTACCGCGGGCTCTCGTTTGAACTGTCGGACGGCGGCGAACTGTTCGGCCATGTTGTCCTCAACCCGCCGCCGGCCGATCCCGACGGGTTGCAGCCGATCGGTGAGATCCTCGCACGATTTGCCGCCGCCCGCCTGGAGGCGGCGCGCTTGCGCCGCGAGGCCACTCAGTTCCGCGCCGTCGTCGATTCCGCGGACTTCGCACTGACGGTCGCCGATGCCGACCGACGGACCCTTTACGCCAACGCCGCCGTCTACAAGATCACCGGCTACACCATTGAAGAACTCAACCGCTTGCCCGTCGCAAAGCGGATTCACCCCGCCGACCGCGACCGCGTCGAGGAGGCACGCCTCGCCAACCTCAACGGACACCCGACCCGCATCCGCTGGCGTGCGATCCGCAAGGACGGCAAGGTGGCATGGATCGAGTCGTCGGCGCGGCCGGTCCGCGAGAAGGACGGCAAGGTTTCGATCATCGTGCTGTCATCGCGCGACATCACGGCCGAGGTCGACGCGATCGAGCATTCCCGTCGCGTCGAAGAAAGGCACCGGGTCATCGCGGAGCTGACGCCCGCGGCGCACTTCTGCGCGGTACTCGCTCCGGACAACACGGCCACGCTGGATTGGATTGCCGGGCAGGTCGAGGGAATCACGCGATTGCCCAGCGTGAAGGATCTGGAAGGCAGGAACTGGATGGGCGAGGTCCACGCCAACGACCTGCTCACGCTCCCCGAGTTCTTCGCGAAATTGCGCGCGGGCGAGTCGGCCGTATGGGATCACCGCATGGCGTCGGCCGAGCACGGCTTCGTCTGGCGGCGGGCGATTGCCCGCGTGGTGTCCGACGACACGCTGCCGGAAGGGCACCTGCGGGTCTACGGCGTGACGTTTTCGCTCGCGGAGAAGTCGCACGGCGACGAGACACGCGACGAAGAGTGGACGCGGGCCGAGTGACCCGCGTCCGGGATCGTCGTCAGGAAATGGTGGCGAGGAACCGCAGGCGGAATGCCAGGAAGTCGGCCGCGTTGACCTGCCCGTCGCCGTCGAAGTCGAACGCCGCGTTCGCGCTCAGGAACGACAACCGGAAAGCCAGGAAGTCCGCACTGTTGATCTGTCCGTTGCCGTCGGCATCGCCGAAGAGCCGGAAGATACCGGTCGGCGCGACCGTGGGCGGGGTATTGGCCGCCGAGATCGAGACGTAATTGTCACCCGCGATGCCGTCGCCGTTTCCGTCGAGGCCGGCGCCAGTGAACTGGTTGGCGAAGGCCGTGAGGACGTACCGGCCGTCCTGCAGCGAGTAGTTGCCGGGTGCGCCGTCGACGGCACCGCCGATGAAGGTGATGGTCACGATCTTGTTTGTCACGTCGATCGTTGCATCGATGTCGACGAAGGCGCTGTCGGAGACGCGGGTCAATTCAAACGCGCCGGCCACCGCTCCGGTGAAGGCCACGGAGTTGGTGAAGGTCACGGTCAGCGATGTGACCCGGGACCGCTGGGCCGAGCCGTCGTTGATGACGAGGGTCGACACTTTGGCCGGCGCGACGACCGCATCGGCCTCGTAAGAGCCGATGTCCGGCGCACCATTGACGACCCGGGCGTAACCCGTGCCGCGCTGGTCGAAGGTAAGGCCTGCGGGGTTGCTGCCCACGTCGCGGGCGGGGCTGGTCGCATTCAGTTTGAAAGTCCGCGTCGGCCCGCCGTTGTTGGCCAGACTCGCCGCCATGTCGGGGTCGAGCGGGTTGGTTGCGCTGCCCAACAGGTTGCCCGTGTTGGTCAGCAGGCCCGCGCCGTCGAGTACGCCGATCAGGCTGAACTCGGCATTCACGTTGCCATCGATATCGACAGGCAGTTGTGTCGGGTCGGCACAGATGTTCTTGGCGATGATGGTGCTGCGGAGGTAGACCGACGTGTCAGCATTGCCGACGAAAAGCCCGCCGCCCGAGTAGGCCTTGTTGTAGGCGATGGTGCTATTGTCGATGTAAAACGGGGTCGTGCCGACGAGGCCGCCGGCGAAGATCGCGCCGCCGATGCCGTTCGACGTGCTGTTGACCTCGTTGCCGAAGAAGGTGCAGTTGCGCAGCCAGGACCCGGACGGCGTCGGGGCGGCGAACAGGACCGCGCCGCCGAATCGCGGCGAATTGTTGCTGTCGAAGGTACTGTTGGTCACGCGGAGGTTGGCGTTGCGAGGCGTCTGGTCGGCGGTAATCTGCCCGCCGACGGCGATGGCCCCGCCGCCGAACACGGCCGCGGCGTTTTCGTCATCGACCGTGATCGATTGGACAGTGGTGTTGGCGAGGAACACGCACCGGTCGACGGTGGTGGTGCCGCCGTTGGTCGAGAAGATCGCTCCGCCGTACAAGCCGCCCTGATTGCCGGAGAACGAGCAATCGGTGAAGGAGAACGAGTGGCCGGGATCGAGCGAGGCCACCGCGCCGCCGCCGCCGGTGAGGTTGGTCGCGCTGTTGCCCTCGAACTTGGTGCTGGTGGCGACGACGGAGCCGCCGCCGCCGGCATAGATCGCGCCGCCGTAACTCTTCGAGTTCTGATTGCCGCCGAATAGTACGTTGTTGAGCGTCAGCGAGTCGTCGCCGAGGAGGATCGAGCCGCCGCGCTCGCTGAAGTACTGGCCGGTCGTCCGGCCATTCTTCAGGGTCATACCCGAGATGCTGACCGAGAGCGGGAAGGTGCCGTCGATCCAGAAGTGCCGGGACGCGAAGTTGCCGTTGAGCGTCACCTGTTGGGCCGCCGAGCCGCCCTGGATTACGACCGAGTCGGTAATCCGCATCAGCCCCGTGGACATGTCGATGGTGGGGAACGTGGCAAGCAGCGCGGCCGAGAACGTGATGGTGTCCTGCGACGGTGTCACCGCGTTGGCCGAGGCAATGGCGGCGCGGAGCGAGCCGGGCCCGTCGTCGGCATTGTTGGTGACGATAAATGTCTGCGGTAGCGCGACGTTGAAGCTACCGAGCGGACCGGCCGGCACGAACTGACCGTCCAGATCGCTGACCGAACTCGCCGAGACTTCGAGCTTGTACGTGCCGATGTCGGCGACGTCCCAGGAACCGCCCGGCGGAGTGTATGTATAGGTGGCCACCCGGGGGGTGCCGTTGCCGGCCGGAGTCACGCTGTTAAACGTCGGCGTGATCTTGGTGTTGTTCGGCAACTGCACGCGGACGTTGCCCGACTTCAGAGTTGAAACGTTGATGCCGTTGTTGGTCCCGTCCGGATCGGAATACGTGACCTGAAAGACGTAATTGGTCCCTCCGGCTGTGGTGACATTGCTCAGAGTGACCGACGCCCGGGGCAGACCCGTGGGCTGGAACTCGGCCGCGCCGATGTCGACGTTGCTGCTGTTGCCGGCGGTCGCCGGGTCGTTGTAGTAGCGCGAGAGGCCACGCTGATCGGTGCTGATACCGGCGGAGTTCTGCCCGGCGTCGATCAGGGGGCTGCCGGCCTGCGGCAGGTAGTTCGCCGTCTTGCCACCGTTGAGCCCGAGTGGGCCGAGCAGCAGGCTGAGACCGATCTTGTTGGAGGCCGAACCGCCCGGCCCGTTGGTATAGGTAAAGTTCGAAGTCGAGCCGATCGCGGAGTAGTCAATCGTGATCTTGCCTTCGTCGCTACCGCCGAGGATGGGCGGGGGGCCGGCCGAGCCGTCGGTGCCGGTCGTGGCCACGTTGCTGGAGATGATCGTGCTCTCGACGCGGACCGTGGTGCCGACGCCCGAGGCGAGCAGGCCGCCCCCGTAGCCGCCCGAGCCGCCGTCGTTGTTGACGATGGTCGAGTTCTGGATCTGCAGGTTGTACTTGCCGCCGAGCGAGGTGTGCGTGTTGACGGAGACGCCGCCGCCGCCCGAGGTGTTGATGAAGGTCGGTGCGGTGACGACATTGTTGGCGATGGTTGTATTGCGAATCAGGCCCTTGCCGTAGATCTCACCGTAGAGGTAGATGCCCGCGCCGCGGACCTTGGCGGTGTTGCCGGTGATCGCGCTGGAGATGACCGTCAGCGAGCCGTCGTAGGTGAAGTAAACGCCGCCTCCCACGCCGGAGAATGTCTGGCCGAGGACAGTGATGCCGCCGACGTCGCCCTTAGCGACATTGTTCGACACGGTGCATTCGATGAGGGTGAGTTGACCGCCGGGGCCGGAGGCGACGCCGCCGCCTTGTTGGTTCGACGTGTTCTGGGTGATCACCATGTCGGTGAGCGTGACCGACTCGTCGGCGATGTACAGGCCGCCGCCGTTGATGACCTGCGTGAGACTCGGGTTCTGCGTGTTGGGCGTGACGACGAGGTTGCCCTTGGCGAGCGTCATACCTGTGAGGTTTACGGTGAGCTGGCGCGAGCCCTGATCGACGGTGAGCACGCGGAAGTTGGTCGCGGCCGACGCGGACCGCTCGATGCGGAGCTTGGTCGAGCCGGTACCAGTGACCGTGAGGTCGTCTTCGATTTCCGGCAGGGCGGTGTCGAGGGTGATGGTCTGCGCGCCGGCAAAGGCGACGGGATCGAACGTGATGCTGTCGGGGCCGGGGTTGGCGTTACTGTCGAGAATCGCCTGGCGGAACGAGCCCGCGCCGGCGTCGAGGTTGTTGGCGACCGTGTACACGGCCGGGACCGCACGCTCTTCGAGCGCCCGGCACAGGAGCCGACTCCGATATCGATTCCGCATGATTTCGATCTCCATCCCGGGCCCGCGATAAACGCAGCAGCCATCCCGGCGACCTGGCCCGGGCATGGACGGCCGAGACGGCGATGAAAGACGTATGAGAACAGCCTAACAGACGGTGGCCGTCCGAGCAACTCGAACGTGCCGGCCCATTGTATTACGGGGGATCAAGCACCCCGAAGAACAGCGCCCGCGTCATCGCCGAATCAGGGAGTCGGAAAGGCCAGCGAAGTGCGCCTCCGGGGTAGGGAAGTGGCACCACGGTTACCGCTAAAGATGACGTCTTCGAGATACGATTCCCCGAAGGACGCTGCCGGAACCTCGCCAGGGCATCGGCTTTGATACGATATTGACGACTGTGGCCACAACGCGGCTCGGCGCTCGGGCCGCTAGTTGGCCAGTGCCGCGGCGACAGCTTCGGGATTCTTCGCTGCGACCTTCAGCAACGCCTGGGCCGGGCCATCCGGTCGACGGCGGCCTTGCTCCCAGTTCTGGAGTGTGGCCACGCTGACGCCGATCATCCGGGCAAAGGCTGCCTGGGACTTGCCGAGCTTTCGTCGGACCGATCTGACGTCGATCGACCTATGAGCAATGACGCGACTCGGCTTCGCCTCACCCCGGCGGATACGGCCGGCTTGCCGAACGCTCCTCACCAATTCGTCGAAGGCTTCCTTCTTCATTCGAACTCCTCGCGAACCAGGCGGCTCAGCACTCGAAGTTGCGGAGCCGTCAGGTCTTCCTGCTCGTTCTTTTCGTACAGGTAGAGCATGTAGAAGGTTTCGGTTGCCACGTGCCAGAAGTAGATCACCCGCAGGCCACCGCGCTTGCCACTCCCGGGAATCGGCCATCGCAGTTTTCGGAGTCCACCACTGCCGCGAATGACACGACCCAATTGCGGTCGAAGGATCATCGCCAGTTGCATGGCACTGTAATCGTCGTCGTTCAACTGCGCGACGATCCTTCGCGTGAAGACCGGCGTCTCAATGAACCGCATGAAGGAGTATACGCCAATGGCGGATAGGCTGCAACACGACAACTGTCTCCATCAGGCGTTGTCAAAGTCTGAAGCCCTCCGCCGCCCCCCATCTCAATAATGCTTCGGCAGCTTTTCGCTACGGAGCCAGGCCGTGTACCAGATGTCGACCGTGAGTTGCGCCCCCGCCCGGCAGCGGGCCATGATGAACTTCCGGCTCGCGTCCGTCGGGTTGGCGATCGCGCCGGCCGCGTCGAGCCGGTAACACTCGTCAATGTGCGTGTGCGACTCCTTGATGAACTTGATCACGTGGTCGAACACGTCGCCTTCGATCGCCTTCGCCTGCAGGCCCCGGCAGACTTCCTCCGGCGCGAACTTGTTCAGCTCCGGAAACGCATCCACCTTGGCGTGGATGCCCTTCTGCTTCATCTTGCCGTCAGGGCCTTTCCGGCCGTCGTAGTCGCGGGTGGTGTGCAGCGGCATGCAGGCGTCGGTCGTGTAGTGGGCCAGGTTGCCTCCATAAACAACCGCCTTCATCGCGACGGCCGGGTTACCCGGCTCCTGCCTGTAGTCGTAGAAGGCGCACATCAGCTTCTCGTAGCCCTCCATAATCGCCCACGGCAGGCTGCCGACCTTCTCCGGGTCGCGGTTCAGCTTGTTGAGCAGCGCGTAAGCGACGAACCGGTTGCGCGGCGGCTCGTTGCCGTCGAGGTCTTCCATGTCGAGGAAGTGCTCTGGCGCGATCGTCGACTTGAGGAAAACCGCCTCTTTGTTCTTCCAGCGGTCGGGGTCGCCGGCACAGTGCGCCAGCGACTTGCCCGCGGCGCGGTAAAAGGCCGGCACGTCGTCCGGCAGGATCAGCGCGGCCGCCTCAGTGATCGTCTCGTGCCCGATGACCCACCAGGCCCGGGCAGCCCCCACGGCCAGACCCAGCGCGATCAGGCTGCCGAACAGGAAAAGTTTGCGCATCTTATCGGACTCCAGGAAAGCCGTGCGGACAATGCAAGGTATACGGGCCGGGTGAGGGGTTCGGCGCGGGGTCGTCGGGAGTTTCAGTCGGCAAGGTCGGCCCAAACGGTCGAAACGGAAGAGGGTACCCGGCAGGAGGCCGGCCCGCACGGAGGCGGACCATGCGCAGGAGCGCGCTCGCCGTATTACTGGCGATAGGTGGACTGACGGACCGGGCATCGGCCCAGGCGCCGGTGACGTTGGGCACGCCCGTCTCGGCCGCGTCGCTCGGCACGCCGATCGCGGCCAGCCAGCGGGCCCGGGCGTCGGCCGACGACACCCCCATGATGCGTGTTCCGGAGCCGGGCTATCCGGTCATGCCGCCGCAGGCACAGGGCTACCCGCCGCCGGCCTATCCGTATCCCTATCCTCCGCCGTACCCGTACCCCTACCCGCCGCCGTACGGCTACTACCCGCCGCCGCCGCAAGCCGGATACACGCCGGTATCGAACTATCAATACACGTCGACGAGTATGCCCTACCCCTCGGCCGCGGACCCGATCGCCTCGACGAAGGGCGACCCGGTCCGGCGGACGTCGTTCTCGTCGCGCAGCAGCACGTCGGGATCGACCAGCAGCATCAGCCGGTTCGGCGAGTCGGTCACCGATTCGGTCAACGGTTGTTGCGAACACATGAAGAACTGCTGGACCGCCGACGGTCGGACGCTGTTCCAGAGCGACCACTGCCTCGACAGCTTCACCAGCCCGATCACCAACCCGTTCCTGTTTGAGGATCCGCGGTCGCTCACCGAAATCCGGCCGATCTTCTTCTACCAGCAGATCCCCGGCAGCAACGCGGCCTTCAACGGCGGCACCGCCTACTTCTACGGCGCGCAGGCCCGCGTCGCCCTGACTGACCGTTGGTCGATCGTCATGAACAAGCTGGGCGGCGTGACCATCAACCCCGGCGACGGCTCGCAATTCCCCGGCGGCTCCGGCTTCGCCGAAATCTGGCTCGGGCCGAAGTTCACCTTCGTCCGCAATGCCGACTCCGGCACCGCGGCCGCGACCGGCCTGACGTTCCAGATCCCCGCCGGCCCCTCAAACGTCTTCCAAGACACCGGCACGATGTCCATGACACCGTACCTGAGCTTCGCCCAGAACTTCGGCCGGTCGAGCTACGGCGCGTTCAATTTCATGGACACGCTCGGCTACACGTTCCGGATCGACAACGGCCGCAGCAACTACTTCTACAACAGCGCCCACCTCGATTACGACGTGGCCAACCTGCACAAGTTCTACCCGATGCTCGAACTCAACTGGTTCGCCTACACCAGTTCGGGCAACGCCCGGGCCATCAACCAGGAAGGCGCGGACCTGGCCAACATGGGCGGCACCGACATCAACGGCCGCAACTACCTGAGCCTCGCCCCCGGCTTCCGCTACAAGTTCACCGAGGCGGCCCAATTCGGTATCGCGACCGAGTTCCCGTTGCTCAGCCCGAAAGACCTGAACAACTTCCGGCTGACGGTGGACTTCATCTTCCGCTACTGAGAGGACGGGGCCGGGCCAACACCCCGACCCCGTGCGTACGAGACGCCCGACCCGCGCACCCTCATCCCGCCAACCGCGGACCTGGGGAACGACACTGCCACCGACGCGGGCCCGGACTGAGCGCCGAGCTTTCCCCCGGCCCAAGGCCGGGGTTGGTGCTACTCCGGTCCCATTTGGGACCGAAGGGCACACCTGGCGACCGCCGCAAAGTAGAATGACCCCATTATCGAAGCCCTTTCTCCGTCATCTCCGCGCGGCATACAGTACAACAGGTGTGTCGAGCCGTCGTTGACGCTTTGCGGACTCACTCATGCGGCGGGGCGAGCGGCATCAGGTTATTCCCAAACACCTCTTCCGCGCGATCCAGCGCGAGAAGCCGGCTATCTCCGTGTCCCCGGCCGTCGTGGAGGCGTCCGGACTGGATGCCGACAGCGTTCTGGCGCGGCTCGGCACCCGACTCCCGGGGCTCACCGCCGCGGAAGTTGCCGCCCGACTCCTCCAGTACGGCCCGAACGTGCTCGCGAAGGATCAGCGGCCGGGGCTCGCCCGGCTCATCTGGCACGCGACGATCAACCCCCTCGTCATTCTGCTCGCCGTGCTGGCGGCGATCGCGCTCGCCACGGGCGACGCGAGGGCCGGTATCGTCATGACCCTGATGATCGCTCTCGGTGTCGGGCTCAAGCTCATCCAGGAAGCCAAAGCCGACAACGCGGCAGCCAAGCTCAAGGCGATGATCTCCGTCAAGGCGACGGTCGTCCGCGACGGCACGCCCGCTGAGGTCAACGTCGCGCAGATCGTGCCGGGCGACGTGGTGAAACTGGCCGCGGGCGACATGATCCCCGGCGACGTACGGATCATCGAGGCCAGGGACTTGTTCGTGATTCAGGGGTCGCTCACGGGCGAGAGCTTCCCGGTCGAGAAGTTTGCGACGGAAAAAACTCCCGCCCCGGCTTCGCCGATCGAGCTGACCAACATTGCTTTCCTGGGCACGAGCGTGGAGAGCGGGTCGGCGACGGCCGTCGTGGTGGCCACGGGGCCGAAGACTTACCTCGGCGGCATGGCGGAGACGCTGGCGGAGCAGACGACACTGTCGGCCTTCGACAAAGGTATCGCCCGATTCACCTGGCTGATGCTGCGGTTCATCGTGGTCATGGTGCCGGTGGTGTTCGTCATCAATGGGCTGACCAAGGGCAACTGGGGCGAGGCGTTCTTTTTCGCGCTGGCCGTGGCCGTCGGCCTGACGCCCGAGATGCTGCCGATGATCGTGACCGTCTGCCTCTCGAAGGGCGCACTGGCGATGAGCCGGAAGAAGGTGATCGTCAAACGGATCAACGCCATCCAGAACCTCGGGGCGATGGATGTGCTGTGTACCGACAAGACCGGCACGCTGACGATGGACCGCGTGATCCTCGAGCGGCATTGCGACGTGGTGCTGAAGGACGATCCCGGTGTGCTGGCCCTGGCGTACATGAACAGCCACTTCCAGACCGGGCTCAAGAGCGTGCTCGATCGCGCAATCCTCGCCCACACCGAGACACACGAACACGCAGCGATCCCCGAGTACGCGAAGGTCGACGAAATTCCGTTCGACTTTCAGCGGCGGATCATGTCGGTCGTCGTCCGGACGCCGCAGGGCCGGGACCGGATCATCAGCAAGGGCGCCCCCGAGGCGATCTTCGCGTGCTGCCGGGAGTTCGAGCTCGACGGCCAGTTGTACCCGATGGATCACATGTTCATCGAGGACCTCAAGGAGGAGTACGACGCGCTGAGTGCCGACGGGTTCCGCGTGCTGGCCATCGCGAGCAAAGAGATCGAGCCGCGGGGCACCGTGGCCGGGCACGCATCGCCGTATTCAAAGGTCGACGAGCAGAACCTGATCCTGAACGGCTACGTCGCATTCCTCGACCCGCCGAAGGACACGGCCCGGGCGGCGATCCGCGCGCTCGAGGGGCACGGCGTCGCGGTCAAGGTCATCACCGGCGACAACGAACTGGTCGCCCGCAAGGTGTGCCGGGACGTGGGGCTCGCCACCGATTCGGTGCTTCTGGGCAGCGACGTCGAAAAGATGTCCGACGATCAGCTTGCCGACGCGGCCGTGAAGGCCACGCTGTTCGCCCGGGTCTCACCGGCCCACAAACGTCGGGTCATCCAGGCGCTGCAATCGCGGCAGCATACGGTCGGCTTCATGGGCGACGGGATCAACGACGCCCCCGCGTTGCGCACGGCGGATGTGGGCATCAGCGTCGACTCGGCCGTGGACATCGCCAAGGAGTCGGCCGACATGATCCTGCTCGAGAAGTCGCTGCTCGTGCTGGTCGACGGTGTGACGGAGGGGCGCAAGGTCTTCGCCAACATCCTGAAGTACGTGCGGATGGGCGCGAGCAGCAATTTCGGCAACATGTTCAGCGTGCTGGGCGCGAGTGCGTTCGTGCCGTTCCTGCCGATGGCCCCGATCCAGATCCTCGCCAACAACATGCTCTACGACATCAGCCAGACGGCGATCCCGACCGACGAGGTGGACGCGGAGCAGATCGAGAAGCCCCGGCCGTGGGACATGAAACTGCTGACGCGGTTCATCGTGTTCATCGGGCCGTGCTCGTCGATCTTCGACTACACGACGTTTCTGATGATGCTGTACATCTTCAAGTGCTGGGACACCTCGACGCCGGAGTCGGCGGCCCGCAGCGCAAGCCTGTTTCAGACGGGCTGGTTCGTGGAGAGCCTGCTGACGCAGACGCTGATCATTCACGTGATCCGGACGAACAGGATCCCGTTCCTGCAGAGCCGGGCGTCGTGGCCGCTGATGGCGACTTCCGTTCTGGTGCTGGCGACGGGGATCGCGATCCCGTTTACCCCGCTGGGTCACTACCTCGGCTTCACCGCGCCGCCGCCGGCCTACTGGCCGCTGCTCGCCCTGACGCTCGGCTGCTACGTCGTGCTGACGCAGTTGGTCAAGACGTGGCTGCTGCGGAAGAAGTGGATATGAGCGATGGGGTAGCCGAATTCGCGCCTTCGTAGCCGTATTCGCGCCTTCGTAGCCGTATTCGCCAGAATACGGCCGGTTGGTGACAGCCAGCGCTCGCTCATCGGCATTCTGGCGAATGCCGCTACGGGCGGATGAATTCGCCACACCCCCCGTGGATAGCAACCTTCGAGACTCCCATGCGCGACCCGATCCCGACAGACCGGCTCATCCTTCGCGACATTGCGGAGGCAGATGCGGACCTCCTGATCGAACTCGACTCCGATCCGGAAGTGATGCGCTACATCGGTCCGCGTCCGGCCGCGGACGTCGCCGCATACTGCGACCGCACCCGGGACGTTTACATGCCGATGCAGTCGCACCCCTGGCATGGTGTGCGACTTGTCATCGATCGGGCGAGCGATCAATTCCTGGGATGGGTGTTCGTTCGGCCGGCGACCGCTTCCGCGTCGGCCCACGAGTTCGACTGGACCGACCCCGGCGAGATCGAAGTTGGGTATCGCTATCACCGATCGGCATGGGGCCGTGGGATCGCCACGGAAGCGGCCCGACCCCTCGTCCGGATCGCCCTCGCGGACCCGGCCACGACGGCCGTCGTCGGCTGCGCACGGGTGGACAACATCGGATCGATCCGGGTGCTTCAGAAACTCGGCCTTCAACAGGTCGACACCCGCGGCGACGTGTGCCTATTTCGATATTCGTGTCTTACGTAGCCGTATTCGCCAGAATACGGACCTCGCGATGACGCCAGCGCGGGTTCATCGGCATTCTGGCGAATGCCGCTACGAAGACAGTCGCTCCGCTGCTAACCGGAACACGTTCGCCGCGACGCGCAGCGGAGCGTGCGCGGCGTGCCGCCTACTTCAACCGTATCCGCTTCGGGCCTTCGCAGAGGGGGCGGCTGCTGGTCGGCTCGGCGAGGATTTCCGCGAGTGTCGTTTGCCGGAACGCCTTTTCCATGATCGCGAAAGCGTCGTCGAGGCGCTTGTGCAGCGGGCAGAGGCGGACGCCGTGCGCCGCCAGTCCGAGCGGGCATTCCCGAATCCGCGGCAACGGTTCCAGCGCGTTGACCACTTCCAGGATCGTCAGCTTGTCCGGCGTCTTCGCCAGCGTCACACCGCCGCCCGCCCCGCGCCGCGAATGGACGATCTTTGCGCGGGCCAGACCCTGCAACACCTTGGAGAGATAAGGCTTCGGGACGTGCGTCGCCTCGGCGATCTGGTCCGTCGTCCGCGCCTCCGGGGCGTGGTCGGCCAGGTGCACCACCGCACGTAATGCGTATTCCACCGTTTGAGACAGCACGACCAACCCCCGTCCGGTCCGAAATGGACCTTGACATCCAATTCCTGTGGCGTATTGTGAAGAGCGAACCGGATACATCTGTCCAATTATCCCGTTTGCCCGGCCGCCGTCAACGGGCAAGCCCGGAGTTGCCTTATGAAGAAGATTGACGAGCCGCGACTCGAATCCGACCTCGGCTACCGGTTCGAGTATCTCGCGGAGTTCATGGGCTTCGGCCCCGAAGACGTGGCGACAATCCACGCGGCGGCTGGAGCGCTTGCGCCGCTGGTGCCGTCGCTGGTCGATGCCGTCTACGACCGCCTGCACGAGCGCGACGCCACCTGGCGGCACTTCCTGCCCCGGCAGTTCGGCTACGAGGGGAAGGTGCCCCGGTCGCTCGACGAGCTGACGATGGATCATGAGATGATCCGCTACCGCAAGGAGCACCTGGCCCGGTATCTCGCGGCCCTCGTCACGAAACCGTACGACGGCAAAATGGTGTCGTACCTCGACATGGTGGGCAAGATCCACACTCCCAAAGCCGGCGCGCCGGAAATCGTAGTGCCGCTCGTGCAAATGAACGCGCTGATGGGCTTCGTGGCCGACGCACTGACCGCGACGATCCTGGGCCTGGGCCTCTCCCGCGAGCAGGAAACGCGGACGCTGCGGGCGTTCAACAAGCTGCTCTGGCTGCAGAACGACCTCATTACCCGACACTATCAGAATGCGGAAATCGTGCGCCGGCCTGTTGCAATTCGCGCCGACTGGCCGGTACAATCGCCCACGCCGGTCTAGGCTGCCACCCCGATTCGCACCCTGCTCGATCGACGGGACTGTGGAGACTGCCATGAGCGCTCACGGCAAACCGGAAGTAGATCCGCCCCCGCCGGGTGACGACCGACGGACATTTCTCTCGCTCGCCTCGACCTCGGTGATGGCGTGCGGCCTCGGCGCGAGCTACGGCACGCTGGGCGTCATGGCCGGGCGGTTCCTGTACTCGGGTGCGACGACAGAGATGGCTTGGCTGTACGTGGCCGACGCTTCCAAGCTGAAAACCGGCGACGTGGTGAAGTTCGAGACGCCGGCCGGGCACAAGGTCACGCTCACCCGGCGGGCCGACGCTGGCACCGCCGAAGACTTCCTCGCGCTCTCCAGCACCTGCCCGCACCTCGGCTGCCAGGTCCACTGGGAGCCGCAGAACAACCGCTTCTTCTGCCCGTGTCACAACGGCGCGTTCGACGCGGCGGGCAAGGCGACGGCCGGGCCGCCCGCTGACGCGAAACAATCGCTGCCCACCTACACGCTCAAGCTCGAAAACGGTCTCATCTTCATCCAGGCGCCGGTCAGCGTCGTCGGAGCGCGGACCTGACGGAGGGCCCGGTCATGATACTTGCCGTGTCGACCTGGTTTCGCGAGCGGATTCCCGTGCACGGGGACGTGCTGCGCGAGATGACCAACGAGCCGGTGCCGTACCACCTCAAGCGGTGGTGGTTCTGTCTCGGTGGCACGCCGCTCTACCTCTTCGTCGTCCAGATCGCCACGGGCATCCTGCTGGCCTTCTACTACCAGCCCTCGCCGACCACCGCCTACGAATCGGTCCGCTACATCACCGAGCAGGTGCAGTACGGCTGGTTCATCCGCAGCATCCACAAGTGGGCGGCCACGCTCATGATAGCCACGGTGGTCCTGCACCAGATGCGCGTCTACTTCACCGGGGCGTACCGCAAGCCGCGCGAGATCAACTGGATCATCGGCATGGTCCTGCTCATGTGTACGCTGACGGTCGGGTTCACGGGCTACAGCCTCGTGTACGAGCAACTCAGCTACTGGGGCGCGACCGTCGGGGCCAACATCGCCGACAGCGTGCCGGTCGTCGGCAACCTGGGCAAGCACATGCTGCTCGGCGGCGACGCTTACAACGACAAGACGCTCTCGCGGCTCTTCATCCTGCACGCGGCCGTGCTGCCCGTGACCATGGTGATGCTCATCGGCGTGCACATCGTGCTGATCCGCCTGCACGGCGTCACGGAGTTCCGGTTCCGCGACGAAGGCACGAAGCAGAAGTTCTTCAACTTCTTCCCCGACCACCTCTACACCGAAATCATCATGGGGCTGATCCTCATGATCATCCTCAGCGCGCTGGCGACGATCCTGCCGGCCACGCTCGGGCCCCGGGCCGACCCGCTCACCACGCCCGAGGTGATCAAACCCGAGTGGTTCTTCTACGTGATGTTCCGCTGGCTGAAGCTGTTCTCCGGCACGGCCGCGGTCCTGAGTATCGGCTTCATCATCTTCACGATGTTCATCTGGCCGTTCGTCGATGCCCTGTTCCGCCGGTTCGCCCGGCTGCAGGAGGCGAGCGTGTGGATCGGCATCGCGGCGGTGCTGCTGATCGTCGGGCTGACGGTGTGGGAAGCGGCTGTCGAGCACTAAGGGGCCAACTGCCATGAGTCTGGAATTCAAGCGCCTGATCATCGGTGTGTTGGGCGGGCTGTTCCTGCTGTCACTGATCTTCGTGCAGTGGATGGAAGTGGTGCGCAAGAAAGCCGAGTCGGGCGACGGCGCGGCCCACATCGCCATCCCCGCCAGCTCCAAGCAGTGCATCGAGTGCCACAAGCCGATCACGCCCGGCATCATCGACCACTGGACCGGCAGCACGCACGCGAAGAAGGGCATCGGCTGCGTCGAGTGCCACCAGGCCGAGAAGGGCGACATCGACGGCTTCGACCACCACGGCTACCACATCGCGACGATCGTGACGCCACGCGACTGCTCGCGGTGCCACAAGAAGGAATACGACGAGTTCGAACACAGCCACCACGCCAAGGCGGGGAACATCCTGGCGTCGCTGGACAACTTCCTGGCCGAGACGGTGGAAGGCTCGCGGGCCCCGTTCAACCCGCACTCGCCGACGCCGGGCAAGCCGGGCATCGACATGGTCAACGGCATGGCGAGTGCGAACACCGGCTGCCAGCAGTGCCACGGCAGCAAGATCGCCCTGCAGGCGACCGACGGCAAGGTGATCACGCTCGACGACTTGAAGCCGGGCGTGGACGGCAAGCCGACCAACCTCGACGCCATCGGCCGGGTGCTGAAAGACGCCAGCGGCAAGCCGCTGTTCAGCGCGGCCTCGTGGCCGAACACCGGCATCGGCCGGCTCAACCTCGACGGCTCGCTGGGCTCGTGCTCCGCGTGCCACTCGCGGCACGACTTCTCGCCCCGCCGGGCCCGCCAGCCGGAAAACTGCGGCAAGTGCCACCTCGGCCCCGACCACCCGCAGAAGGAGATCTACGAGGAGTCGAAGCACGGCGTGGCCTACCGCGACCTCAAGGATCACATGAACCTGGGCGCCCAGCACTGGGTGCTGGGCAAGGATTACACGCAGGCGCCCACCTGTGCCACCTGCCACATGTCGGGCAACGTCCGCAACAAGGGCACGGTGACGCACGACCCCGGCCAGCGGATCTCGTGGTCGAACCGGCCGCCGGTCAGTCTGGTGATGGACACCGACGCGGCCCACAAGATCGTGACCGAAACCGACCCGACCAAGCGGGCCGCCGCCATCGCCGATACCGCCGACGCCAAGCGAAACCGGATGAAGGAAGTCTGCCTGCACTGTCACACGACCGAGTACGTGAACTCCTTCTACAAGCAGTACGACGACTTCGTGGTGCTCTACAACGAGAAGTTCGCGAAGCCCGGCCAGGCGATCATGAAGGCGCTCCGCGACCAGAAGCTGATCACCAAGCTGGAGTTCGACGAGGAGATCGAGTGGACGTGGTTCTACCTCTGGCACCACGAGGGCCGGCGGGCCCGCCACGGCGCGTCGATGATGGCGCCGGACTACGCCCACTGGCACGGCATGTATGAAGTCGCCGAGCGGTTCTACATGCAGATGATCCCGCAGGCCCGCGAGATCGCTCACAAGGCCGAGGAGGCCGGGCAGAAGGCCGAGGCCAAGGCCGTGAACGACGTCATTGATGCGATCCTGCGGCGGCCCGAGCACGCCTGGTACGAGCAGGATCTGAAAGCCCTCAAGGCGAAGAAGAACGCTGAGAAACCCTAAGCGCGGGGCGACACTGATGGACCGCCGAGACTTTCTGGTCAACCTGAGCGTCATCCCCGCGTCGACGCTCATCTGCGCCTGCGGCACGGCCGAGGCTGCCGGGCCCGGCGTGAAGGAGGCCGACCTCACCTGGGGCAAGGCGCCCTGCCGGTACTGCGGCACCGGGTGTGGCGTCGAAGTCGGCGTCGATGCCGGCAAGGTCGTCGCCGTGCGCGGCGACGTGGCCAGCCCCGTCAACCGCGGCCTGCTCTGCGTGAAGGGCTACCACCTGCCCGGCATGCTCTACGGAGCGGACCGCCTCACCCACCCCCTCAAGCGCGACCCTTCGGGCAAGGGCTTCATCAAGATCACGTGGGACGAAGCCCTCGACACCATTGCCAAGCGTTTCCGCGAGACCCTCGAGAAGCACGGGCCCGAGGCCGTCGGCATGTACGGCTCGGGCCAGTGGACCGTGTTCGACGGCTACGCCGCCCTGAAGTGGCTCAAGGGCGGGATGAAGACCAACAACATCGAGCCGAACGCCCGGCTGTGCATGGCCAGTGCGGTCACGGGGTACATGACGCAGTT
>JAIBBI010000212.1 GCA_019694755.1 Gemmataceae bacterium | reverse complement strand
TGGTCGCGTGGCTGTCGGTGGTCGCTACTTCCCCGCGTACTCGAACATCCCGCGATCGACCTTCTTGAACCGCGACTCGCTGCCCTTGGCGGCCGCTTCGCGGATCATCGCGGCGTACAAAGTTGCACTCGGTGTCCGACCGTTCGGGCTCGACCACAGGCCCTGCGTGGCCATCTGCTCGACCAGTTCGGTTGCGCTCATGGGCTTGGCGGCCTTGGCGAGCACCTGGGCGGCGGCGTCGAGGGCGCTCATGCGCTTGGCCTTGGGTTCCTTCGCGGGCTTGGGTTCCTTGGCCTTCTTGCCGCCCTTGCCCCGGGGCTTGCCCGACGGCGGCGTCTGTTGGCCCGCGTCGGAGGTGGGGGCGTCGGGCGTCCCGCTCGCCGGGGCGGCCGTCGGGGCGACGTCGCCCGTTGGCGGGGCCGCGTCGTCGATCCTGGCCCGGACCTCGGCGAGTGCCGCCTTGCGGGCGCGGTCGGTCTTCGCCGCGCCCTCGGCCCGTGCCGCGGTCTTGGACATCTTTACCGTCGTGTTCTTCTTCGCCATGTGCGTGCTCCCTCGTAGGGGTGGTCCCGCGTGCGTCCCCGGCGCTTGCCGGTGGCCCGTCGCGGTCGTGCACATGAAGCCCTTTCGCGGGCGGCATTGGAAGGCGGGATCGGCGAATCTGACGAGAATTACTGCTCCTTCCGCACGCCGGGCCGGCGCATGACAGGGAAGTCCCTTGCTGTGGCGGCGACGAACGAGAACGCCCCGGCGGGTGGGGGGCTGGGGCGGGGCGTCGGCGGGTGCGACTGCCCGTCAGCGCCGCTGCACGATCGAGAGCTGGAACTCCGAACCGTCCTGCATCCGCAGCACGATGCCGTCGTCGCTGGTGAGCAGCATGGCCCGCTCGAAGGTCGTGGCGCTGCGGACTTCCTCCAGCTCGTCCACCAGGTCGCGGGCGATGTCGGCCAGCGTGCCGTCGTCCCCGTCGCCCTCCACTTCGTCCCGGGCGTCGATGATGGCCTCGATCACGGTGAGCAGCCTGTCTTGCATGTCGGCGGTGGTCATGGTCGTTCTCCTTGGCGGCGGGGTCGTTCCCGCCCGCGTGGACACATGAAGCCAGCAATGCCGCCGCGCAGCAAGGCGATGTCGGGCATCGCGCGGAAGAATTCTGTGAATTGTGCGGGCGGTTGGTGGGACCCCCAGAATGTGGCGCGCCCGACCGGAAGCGCCTGCCATGCGCACTCAAGCGCACCCACCACAACACTCCGCCGCCGGAGCGACCGCGACGTAGGCGCTCGAAGTTGTAGCGGGTACACTGGTACGCGGGGCAGCGAGTGACCCAAGGAGTCGCCATCATGCCCAGCCTCGCGAAGGAATGCGCCAGTTTCTTACGGTCGTCGCTCGTGGAGGGCTTTGTACCGGCGGAGGAACTGCCTGCGTTCGCGGCCGCCGCCCTCTCAAGCGAGTTCGACACGAACGAGGTCCACCGTGCGGCGGCACGGCTGCTTCCCAAGATGGCCGCCAGGCGTGAGCGCGAGATGCGGTCCTGGCCCCGCGTGACCGACTGCGACCGTCTCGACGCGGCGTTCGAGGAACTCAACACCCTCGGGATCATGGCCCGCCACGACTGGACGTGCTGCGCTACGTGCGGGCGTACGGCGATGGAGGAGGAGTTCGACGATCTTGGTGGCGAGTGGGAGGGCGTGCCGATTACGGGGTACGTCTTCTACCACATGCAGGCGACGGCGGAAGCGGCGGAGGGCCACGGGCTCTACCTGTGCTTCGGGAGCTGCTGCGAGGACGAGAACGACGCCGTGTTTGAATCCGCAAGCCTTGAGGTGCGAGTGAAGGTGTGCGATGTGCTGACCGGGCACGGGCTGGCGGTTGAGTGGGACGGCACGCTCAAGTCCCCGCTGTTCGTGGACATGAAGTGGCAGAGGCGCAACCCGCCCGCCCGGTTCTGCGACTCCGAGGCCTGATGGCCGCGGCCGTTGGCGACAACGCCACGGGCTGCCCGCCGCACGCCAGGGATTCCCCGGCTACGAGTTTCAAGCGGGAACGAGCCTGCACCAACGAAAAAGGCCCGGCGATGGGCCGGGCCGAGAATGCCGTCGGTGCCATCGCGCGTTTTCTAGCATCCCGCCTCGAACGCGAGCACGAAGGCGGTGAAGTCGTCGGTGTCGACGAAGCCTGAGCGGTCGAAGTCGGACGCGAGGTCACCGAGTTCGAACGAGAGAACGAAGCTGGTGAAATCGTCGGTATCCACAAACCCGCTGCAGTCCAGGTCCGCTCGGCACTCACCGAGTGTGGCGCCTCCCGAGAGTTCTGAGCCGCACCCGTTGTAGACATGGCAGTCGTACACGCCTTCAGGCGCCATGCCCATGTCCTCGGGGCGCACGTTGGTAATGGTCAGGACACTTGTGGACGATCCCGAAATCACCGATCCGTGGGGCGTGGGGCCGTCGCTGAGCGCCTGGCCGCCCTTGCGCCAGCTGTAGGAAACCGATCCCTCGCCCGAGGCGTTGACGGACAGGTAGACTGTGTTGCCGAAGCAGGCGCCTTGGGAGTAGGGACTCTCGAGGATCTTCGCGGGCGAGACGACATCCAACG
Organism: Gemmataceae bacterium; assembly: GCA_019694755.1. Classification (GTDB taxonomy): domain Bacteria; phylum Planctomycetota; class Planctomycetia; order Gemmatales; family Gemmataceae; genus JAIBBI01. Next base: position 2,641 of record JAIBBI010000212.1, on the reverse strand, counting down.
CGGCCGTGGCCGAGACCGCCTGGCCGCAACTGTTGGACACCACGCATTCGTATCGATCGTGCTCGTCGGCCGCGGTCGCTCCGACGATGCAGAGGTTGGGCGTGCTCGCGCCCTGCACGGTAGAGCCCGACCCGGTCGGTCCGTCGCTCAGGGGAACGCCGTTGCGCCGCCAGAGATATGTCGTGTTCGAGGAAGTGCTCGTGGCCGCCACGGAGAAGCACGCCGTGCCGCCCGGGCAGGTGGATGTACTGGACGGGTGGCTCGTGATGCTTGGCTTATCGCCGACAACCAGCGTCACGCTGTTGCACTCAGACTGGCGAGGGCACGATCCCCAGGTCTCCGTGTGCACGTAATAGGTCGTGGTCTTCGTTGGCGCAGGCAGCACCACGGTCTGCCCCTCGCCGACCTTGGTACCGCCGCATTCACCCGTTGTCCAGACGAACTTGTGCTGGTCGGTCCCCCAGGCGCTCAGGGTGACCGTGCCGCCGCCATCGGCACACAGGATGCGAGGATCGTTCCAAGTGGCGTAGTACGGGATGGGCGGCACGTACCGTTGCGAACTGTCGAAGTTCAGACCCAGGGCAGCCGTGTTCCACTGCAGGCCGGGGGTGCCGTAATGGTTGTTCACCCACGTGACCTCGGCCGAGTAATCCCGAACCTCATCGACGTCGTGATCGGGACCGTAACCTCCGCTGGGCGCCCCCGGCTCCCAGAGGTTGATGAACAGCCGGTTCCACTGCGCGTTCCACATGGCGATGTCTGCGCGCCCATCGCCGTTGAAGTCCGCGGTCATCGGCAGTTCACCGGCGCTTCCGAAGTGGAACATGCACTCGGGCGAGTCCGGTACTCCCCAGATCGGCTCTTGACGGTACAGTTCCCATCGGTTCGTGCCATCGCGATACACCGCGAGATCCTCCCCGTTGGAGTCCAGGAAGTACCCCGCCAAGACCCGGTCGTTCGGCCCGAAGGGGATGTTCCAGATCTCCTTTCGGTCGGCGAGTTCGTCGTAGTCCATGTTGCGGTTGGAATCCACAATGAACCACAGATCGCCGTTGCGGCGACCGACTACGGCGATTTGGTCGCCGCTGTTCTGGAAGTCGCCGATCAACGCGTGATCGCCTCCAAGCCCAAACGCACCCACCAGCTCGATGTTGCCAGCCTCGGTGGTTCCGAGGTTGGCTCTGCCGTACCAATCCAGCTCTGTGGCATTGGCGGGATTCGGGCGGCAGATGAAGAAGTCATCTCTTCCGTTGGCCCACGCGGCCCGCGGCTCGCCTGCCAGAAAATTCGGCCGGTCGGAATCCCAGCCGAGCTGACCGCCGTGGTTCTCCCATCCGAATGTGGACGAGTCGGCATCGACGTACCAGACCGTAAACGCCGGGTGGATGACGCAGAAGTCATCGCCGATGTTACAGACACTTCCGGCCAGCGCGGGCGAACCGAGGGCCGTGGCGAGCACAGAACCGGCGGTCAGCAGCAGGTGGCGGATCTTGGGAGTGGTGAGCTTCAACATTGGTGCGTTCCTTTTTTAGAGGTTTATGGGTTCCGGGCCGCCGACCGGCGGCCGTCCTCTACTAGGCGACACGCGGCTGAGCAGGCCGAAGCGATGTCTGGCTGTTTCTCCAATGCTGATTCCGGCCAGCGGTACCGCCCACGCATTCAAACGGGCTCTCACTCCCAGCTCCAAAACGCAAACAGCCCCGGCGGCACGACCGGGGCTGCTGGGGAGATTGACGCTCGCACGGCTGCATGAGAGCAGTTGCGGCGTTGCGGTGGCGGCTACCAGCCGATCATCTCGACGGCTCGGCGGCGCTTCTCGTGTTCGTTCATCGGGCTCAGCCGGCGCTCTTGCTGCTCGATCCACGCCTGGTGCTGATCGAGGCGTCGCTGGGCCTCCTTCTTTCGGTCCGTGCCGGAGATGGAGAGAAGCCAGATGACGAGAAAGATCGCAGAGAGAACCGCGATCAAGAATACGGACGGCGAGGGCGATTCATCGGACGATCGGGAGGGTTCGGCAGGTTGTTGGCTCATGGGTGGCTCCTGGCGGGGCCCGGTGTGCGGTGCCCCGGCTGATACACCCGGCGACATTCAGGCCGCGCCTCCGAAACCGCCGCCCCGGAGAAATCCTTCAGAACACTTCGGCTCGCCTCCCGGGTTGTCGCCTGGTATCGGACGAAGGAACCGACGCGCAGTTGCGGCGGCTCCGCCGAACCGGAATAGGAAGGAGCTGCTAAGTGGAGGAGGCGATCGGTGAGCAGCGTGCTCGGTTGCTCGTGGATTCGGGCACTGGCGGACGCTGCTCGGCTCGATTCGGCAGCAGGGTGGCCGCCAAACGCCTTCAGGCTTCGGGACCGGCGGCGCCGAGCCGTCGCTGCAGCCAGATCTTCGCCATGGCCCAGTCGCTCTCCACCGTTCGCGAGGTGACCCCCAGCAGGCCCGCAATGTCTTCGGCTGTCATGTCGGCGAAGAACTTCCATTCCACGATCTGTGCCTGCCGCGGGCTGAGCGCGGCCAGTTCATCCAGGGCGATGTGGAGAGACTCGATGTCCACGTCGCCGGCGGGCGCGACGTCCAGGATTGCCGTGTCGAGCGTCACCCGTTCGGCACCCCCACCCCGCTTGTCCCGGTTCTTACCTTTGGC
>JAIBBI010000211.1 GCA_019694755.1 Gemmataceae bacterium | reverse complement strand
ACTTAGTGAAGTGCCTAGAAGATTTTGAAACTGAATCGATTCGGTCCCGGGCGCAGGGCCTCGTGGAAAACCGGAGAGAATGGCAAGAAAAATATCCCGTGCTCGTCACGGCGTGCAAGGGTGATGGGAGGGTGATTGAAGATACGCTGTTTGATATGTGGCGATTCGTCTACCTGATGCCACCAAGCGACGAAGAACTAGCCGAACGATTTGTGAAGCAATACTTGGCCAAAGATCCTTTAGGGGACGATGACTGAGAAGGCCGCCGCCGTCGCCAAATCAGGCACGGGCAATCCCCACCCGGCTGGAGCATCGAAAAAAGACTCCGCATTCATGACGGACGGTTGCCGCCCAATCATGGCCAGTCGCACCGAGCAGAGCGATGGAAGTCTAGGCGAGAACCGCAGGGCGGCAAGTCTCGACAACTTGGCCGAGCGCAACGACTTTTTCTCCGATGGGCTCGATGGTCGTCATCGGCTACGGCACAGCCAGGGTCTTGATCTCCAACACTCGACGAGGGGACACAAAAACTGCGGCGGCTGACGATGACGGCTCGGCACTAGCCGCACCATCCAGCGAACTCATCGGACAGGCCACATACCCTCGAAAAACGCCTCCGGGACATTTGGGTCGTGAGACAAATGAACGAAAAACACCGTTTGTGAATTCACAAGAAATGTACCGTTTCGACCCGTTCGTTGGGCGAAAGTTCGAGAAAGTGCCGAAAGAAATCGATGACGCAAGTGTCAGCCCAATCAAAAGTTGCCGTCGCAAACCATTTGCAATGAAAGGGTTACGAAAACGGATAGGCAGGTGCTCCGAAGCCGAAGGTTACAGGTTCGACTCCTGTCGGGCGTACTGTTGTAAGTTGTTTGCTGAAAGCTAGTTAGCTTGCCTCTCGGTAGGCGAGAGAGCGGTGAAATCCCGAAACGTTTTGCGGTAAACTACCGCAATTGGGGATCCGCTCTAAGCCTCGACACAGATCTACCGACTCCACAAACCGACCAATCGGGCAATTGATTGGGGCGACTGTTCGGGCTGATTGTTGCCTCCCGCTCTGGTCCGATGCCTCAACAAGCTTTCCGCGACCGGGTGTTCGCGGGCGACTGGAATCGAGTGGTGATCAGTCTTGAGATCGATCGAATCCGGCGAGAGTTCAAGTGGGTAGTCGCGGAAGAGCTGTCATTGGCCGGTGGTCTTCTAGCACTCCAAATCGTTCGTCAGCTTGCCCCATTGGCGGAGTTGGGCCATTGGAACGAAACCAGAACGTCCGGTTGCCGATCGCGAGGTTGGGGCGACTCTCCCGTATCTCTCCCCGACCTTATTGGCCATGATCCAGTTTCATCGGTGGACGGGATGTCGGCCGGGCGAGGTCGTACAGGGGAGCGTTTGCGGTGGCGGAATGGTTGCCGGACCTGTTCGGATTCGCGGAATTTGGTGATCCGGCTAGTGACTCACCAGAATCATTAGCAGTGCCCGATGGTAAGCCGCACCGTTGCCCTGCCACTGGCTCCCTGCCCGACACTGCATTTTTACTCCGCCACACACAGGCTCTCCTGGCTGGTGGATTGTCGACTGGCAATTTTTGGGCTTTGCCGGCGAACATCTCTAGTATCGCAAGAGCATCGTTGGAATCGCGGATCGGGGGCGGGCATGCTCTTTCGCCTGAACAATATCACCAAGACTTACGGCAGGATCACCGCGCTGCGGCAGCTTTCCGTCGAGGTCGCGCCGGGGGCGATCGGCCTGCTCGGGCCGAACGGCGCGGGCAAGACCACGCTGATCCGCACGCTGCTCGGCCTGATTGGCATCGATTCCGGGTCCGGCGAAATCCTCGGCATGGATATCCGCGCCAGGCAACTCGACATCCGGCAGGCGGTCGGGTTTATGCCCGAGGACGAGTGCCTGTTTCCCGCGGTGCCGGGCGTCGGGTTCGTCGCCTATGCCGGCGAGCTGTGCGGCATGAAGGCCGGTGATGCCATGCAGCGGGCCCACGAAGTCCTCAATTACGTGGGATTGGACGAGGCGCGGTATCGGCCGGTGGAATCGTATTCCACCGGCATGAAGCAGCGGCTCAAGCTCGCGGCCGCCATCGTACACGATCCGCGGCTGCTGATCCTCGACGAGCCGACCAACGGCATGGACCCAGCCGGGCGGAAGGAAATGATCGAGCTGGCCCGCGACCTGGCCCACGGCAAGGGCATGAGCCTGATCTTCTCCAGCCACCTGCTGCCGGACGTGGAATCGGTCTGCGATCATGTGCTGGTGCTCGGGCGCGGCTCGCTGCTGGCCCAGGGTGCGATCAAGGAACTGAAGCAGGCACATCCCGGAGCGTTCGAGGTGCGGCTGAAGGGCGACCCGGCCGGGTTTCTGGCGCGGATTCGAGCGACCGGGGGCGAAGCGAAGTTGCACGCCGACACACTGCTCGTGCAACTCGGCGACGGCCATGAGCCGGAATCACTCTGGCGGATGGCCGCGGAGGCCGGCGAGCAGATCCGCTACCTCCGCCCGCAGCGGAGCACGCTCGAAGAAGTGTTTCTGAAGGCCGTCGGAGAAAAGGTGTAACCCATGCCCATCTTCGACCAGGGTTATCAGCACTGGAAGGGGCCGCTCACGGGCCACGCGTGGCGCTGGCTGGTGATCGCCCGCAACGGCGTGAAGGCGCAGCTCTCGGGCAAGTTGGTCCGGATCCTGCTGTTCGTCGCGTGGATGCCCGCGCTGGTGTTGGTGCTCGCGCTCGTGGCGTGGGGCCTGCTGGAGCAGCGGGCGGAGTCGGTGCTTTCGGTACTCCGGCCGATCCTGCCGCCGAACCTGATTCAGAATCCGCAGGAATACCGTTCGGCCGTGTGGACCATTGCATATTCGTTCTTCTTCAAGGCCGAGCTGTCGTTCTCGCTGCTCCTGGTCATGATCGTCGGGCCGAACCTGATCAGCCGGGATCTGCGGATGAACGCGCTGCCGCTGTACTTCTCCCGGCCGCTGCGGAGGTCGGATTACTTCCTCGGGAAGCTGGGGATCATCGGCTTCTACCTGGCAGCGATCGCGGTGGTGCCGGCGGCCGTGGCGTATCTGGTGGGCGTGGCGTTCAGCCTCGACATGAGCGTGATCCGCGATACGCACCGGCTGCTGTGGGGCGGGGCGGCGTACGGCCTGGTGATCACAGTTTCGGCCGGGTCGCTGATGCTCGCGCTGTCGTCGCTGACCCGGCGGTCGATCTACGTCGGGCTGGCGTGGGCCGGGTTCTGCTTCCTGACCATGATGACCAGCGGCATCCTCACGGAGGTGCGCTACGAGACGGACCGGGCGACAACAGTTCAGGAGGGCATGGACAAGTGGCTTGCCGACCATCCCGCGCCGGCGGGCGTGGAGTTGATGGGCAGTTGGCCGCGGCTCAAGTCCGCCTCGGACCTGTCGGCCGCTGAGCGTGAGAAGCAACAGAAATGGATGCAGGACTGGCGGGCGGCGAGGCGCCGACAGCAGGAGAAGGCGGAAATCACCAAGACGGCGGACATCCGCCGCGACTGGCGGCCCGTGGTGTCGTACCCGTCGAACCTCGACCGGATCGGCGACGCACTGCTGGGAACGGACGCGGCCTGGGTGACGATCGGAAAAGCCATCGAGCGGCCGCGGACGACGCTGGGACCGATCGTGGCGATGAATATCGGGCCGCACCAGATTCCGCCGGAACTCACGGAGCCGGGCAACGACCGCCGGCTGGCGGAACTGATGGTCTGGCAGTTTCCGTGGGGGTGGTCGGCGGCCGTGCTGGGCGGGCTGCTGCTGCTGTCGCTTCTGGTCCTGACCTCCCGCGTCAAAAGCCTGGACCGCCTCAAATGAACCCGATCATCGAATTCGACGGCGTGTCGAAGTGGTACGGCAACGTCATCGGGCTGAACAAACTCTCGCTGGCGATCCCGGCCGGCGTCACCGGCCTTCTCGGGCCCAACGGCGCGGGCAAGTCGACGCTGCTGCAACTGGCCACCGGGCAACTCCGGCCGAGCCAGGGGACTGTCCGCGTGCTCGGCCAGCGGGTCTGGGACAACCCGACCTTGAACCGGTACATCGGTGTGTGCCCGGAGCAGGACGCGTTTTACGAGTGGATGACCGGGCGCGACTTCGTGCGGACGTGCGCCCGCCTCGCGGGCTTGAGCCCGCGCGATGCGAAGGCTGCGACCGTCCGGGCGATCGAGCGCGTCGGCATGATGGAGAACGCGGACCGAGCCATCGGCGGCTACTCGAAGGGGATGCGGCAGCGGATCAAGCTCGCCCAGGCGCTCGTCCATGAGCCGCGGGTGCTGTTCCTCGATGAGCCGTTTACCGGCACCGATCCGGTGGCCCGCCGCGACCTCATCGACGTGATCCAGCACATGGCCGACGGCGGGTGCAGCGTGCTGGTGTCGAGCCACGTGCTGCACGAAGTGCAATCGCTGACACAGAGCGTGGTGCTGCTGCACCGCGGCCGGCTGGTGGCCGAGGGGCACGTCCGCGAGATCCGCGACCTGATCGACAAGCACCCGCACCGCATCGTCCTGCTCTGCGAGAAGTACCGCGAGCTGGCGGCGCGACTCTCCGCGTGCGGCGACGTGGCGGGCATCAGCTTCCTGGATCAGGAGTCGGGACTGATGGTGGAAACCCGGCAGCCCGACGCGTTTTACGCCCGACTGCCGGACCTCGCGCTGACCGGCGGCCTGAAGATTCGCGAAGTGTATTCGCAGGACGACAATCTCGAAGCCGTCTTCAAATACCTGGTGAGCCCATGAGCGTCGCAGCGCCGACCCCCGAGATAAGCCTGACGCGGTCGCGTGGCAGGGAGCTGTCCGCAATCCTGGCGCTGTTCGTGTTGACGATCCGGCAGCACACGCACGGCCGGCGGTTGCTGGTGCTCGGGTTGCTGTACGCGTTGCCGTGTGCGCTGGCCTTCACTCTCCGGATGCTGAGCCGGCCAGCCCCGTCGGAGATTCTGGAGTTCGCGCTGGTCTTCAACCTGCTGCCGCACGGGCTCGCGCCGCTGACCGCGCTGCTGTACTCGGCCGGGGTGGTGCAGGACGAGGTCGAAGAGCAGACGATGACGTACCTGCTCATCCGGTCCGTCCCGCGATGGGCGCTTTATGTGACCAAGCTGCTGGCCACGATCTGCGTGACCAGCGCGATCGTGGCGGTGGCCACGCTCGTGCTGTATGCCTGCATCTACTTCAAGTCGCCGGAACTGGCCGGGGTGATCTTCCCCGGGCGGGTCGCCCGCGTGATCGGAATCATGACTCTGGCGCAGGTCGGGT
>JAIBBI010000063.1 GCA_019694755.1 Gemmataceae bacterium | reverse complement strand
AACCGGGGAAGTACGGGTCGCGCCCGTGCGCGAAGATCGCGCCGCCGACGCGCGCGAAGCCGGCCGGGGCGCCGGCGAGGTCCTTCTCCGTGCCCGGCACGAAGTAATCGGGATGGCTCTTTACCCACGGGTGATCGGGCGCCATGTGATTGGGCACGAAGTCGAGCATGAGCCGTAGGCCGCGGGCGCGAAGCCGCTCGCGGACCCGGGCGAGCGCGGCATCGCCGCCGAGTTCGCTGTGAACGGTGTAGCCGGTGATGGCGAAGCCCGATCCGCCGATGTCGTCTTCGGTCAGGTCGGGCAGCGTGTGCCGGAATTCCGCAAGCCACTCGGGATTGGCCCGCGAGATGGCCCGCGCCGCGTCTCCGGTCTGCCAGACGCTGAGCAGCCAGACCCAGTCGAAGCCCAGCCCGGCGAGTCGGTCGAGTTCGGTATCGGGGATGTCGTCGAGTGTCGCCCGCCGGCCCAGCCCCTTCGACAGCGCGGTCAGCCAGACGCGGGTGTTGATCTGATAGAGGGTCGGGTTGCGGGCCATGGCGAACGTCTCCGTCGGTGGCCGATCAGTCTTTCAGCACGGGCGCGAGGGCCCGCGAGGCACGGGCGACCGCGCCGTTGAAGAACTGCATCGGCAAGTGCAGGCGGACGCCCCACGCCCCCTCGTTGTGGGCGGCATTGGGGAAGCACATGTGCATGAGGTTGTGGCCGTAGCGCCAGCCTCGGGCGATCAGGGCCGTCGCCATGGCCATGGTCACCTCGTAGTTGTCGCCCGGCCAGCCACTGTCGAGGTAAAACGCCACGTCGCGTGGCCGCTCGGTCAGCACGCGCTCGATCAGGTCGTCCTTGTGCGAAAACGTGCTCGACATGCAGCACGCGGAGCCGAACACCTCCGGGTGCTGCCAGCAGGTGTAGAAGGACACGACGCCGCCCAGCGACGAGCCCCAGACCGAACGGAACCGGCGGTGGCCACCCACCCGCAGGATGCGCTGCTCGGCGGGCACCAATTCCTCGACCAGCGACCGGCCGTACTCCGCATATCCGGGCCGGGTGTATTCGCGCATCCGGTCGCCCGAGTAGACACCCACGACGATCATGTCCTCGACCGCCCGCATGGCCCGCAGTGTCTGGCTGGTGTCGTCCACGGCCCAGTCGTGGCCCATGAAGGCCTCTTCCGGGAAGAACAGGTTCTGCCCGTCCTGCATGTACACGACCGGGTAGGTGGCCAGCGTGTTTTCGTGATACCCGGGCGGCAAATAGACGCGGAGCTTGTGCGTCCGGCCGAGGATCGCGGAGGGGATTTCGATCAAAGGTGTAAAGCTGCCGCGCTCCTCGCCCTCGAAAAACGGGTAGCAGATCCGGTCGTCCTCCTCGCCCATCAGCAACAGGCCGTTTGGGCCCACGGCCCAGTGGTACCGCCCCTCGCGCACGAGGCACGGCTTGAAGTAAACGAACGGCTGATCAGCCGAGACCTCGAAAGTCATCGTCGTGCCGTCGTCGCTCACGGCCACGGGTTCGATGTCGCGGTCCCAGTCGAACTCGGTCCGCAAGCGGATCGTGCCGCGCCCGGCCGGGTAGCGCACCCGCAGCGTGCGGGTCAGGGGCGTACCCGTGTGATACAGCCGGGGCGGTGACGATTTGGAGTCGGGTGATGTGGTCACGCGTGGTCCTCGCGGCGGGTCAGCCGGCCACGCCGGCGGGACTCGTCCCCGCGGGCTCACTCGGGCGCGGCGTTGTCTCGACGAACGCCGCCGACCGGCCCATCTCGCGGACCCGTTCCGGCGTGGTACTCGCGAACAGGTGCAGAATCCGGGCGACGACGCCGGTCCAGCCGGTCTGGTGGCTCGCGCCCAGCCCCGCGCCGTTGTCGCCGTGGAAGTACTCGTAGAAAAGCACGCAATCGCGCCAGTGCGGGTCGTGCTGGAACTTGTCGGTCCCGCCGAAGACCGGCCGGTTGCCCTCGGCATTGCGGACGAACATCGCGCCGAGCCGGCGGCCGATCTCCTCGGCCACCTGATACAGCGTCATCATCCGGCCCGAGCCCGTCGGGCACTCGACTTTGAACTCGTCGCCGTAATACGAGTAGTAATTCATCAGGGCGCGGATGATGAGCGCGTTGACCGGCATCCAGATCGGGCCGCGCCAGTTGGAGTTTCCGCCGAACATCCCCGTATCCGACTCGGCCGGCAGATAGGCCACGCGGTATTCCTGACCGCCCACCTTGAACACGTACGGGTTCTTCTCATGGTACTTCGATAGCGAGCGGATGCCGTACGGGCTGAGGAACTCGTTCTCGTCGAGCATCGCGGCGAGGACACGCCGGAGCTTGGCCTCGTCGAGGATCGATCCGAGCTTGCGGTCGTGAACGCCCGGCTTCGTCGGGTCGTGGATCGCCGAGATCAGCTCCGGCCGTGACGCGACGAACCGGCGGAACCGGTCGCCGAGTTCCGGGTGGTTTTTGAGCAGCGTGCCGTCGTACGCCGTGGCGGCGCACAGCGGCAACAGGCCGACCATCGAGCGGACCTTGATCCGCCGGGCCGTGCCGTCTGGCTGGCGGAGCACGTCGTAAAAGAACCCGTCCTCCTCGTCCCACATGTTGGTCGTGCCATCGACCCGGGCCATCGACGAGGCGATCCACAAGAAGTGCTCTGTGAACTTCAGGGCCATATCGGAGTAGTCGTGGTCGGACTTCGAAAGTTCGGCCGCGATCTCGAGCATGTTCTGGCAATAGAGCGCCATCCAGGCCGTGCCGTCGGCCTGCTCGAGGTAGCCGCCCGTGGGCAACGGCGCGCTGCGGTCGAATACGCCGATGTTGTCGAGGCCGAGAAAGCCGCCCTCGAAGACGTTCCGCCCCGAGCGGTCCTTGCGGTTGACCCACCAGGTGAAGTTGAGCAGCAGCTTCTGGAAGCAGCCCTTGAGCCAGGCGCGGTCGCCCTGCCCGGTGCGGGCCATGTCGAGTTTGTACAGGTAGATCGTCGCCCAAGCGTGAACGGGCGGGTTCACGTCGCCGAAGTTCCACTCGTAGGCCGGGATCTGCCCGTTGGGGTGCATGTACCGCTCGCGGAGCATCAGGCGGAGCTGCTGCTTGCTGAAGTCCGGATCGACAAGGCTGAGGGCGATCACGTGAAACGCGAGGTCCCACGCGGCATACCACGGGTACTCCCACTTGTCGGGCATCGAGATGATGTCGCCGTTGTACATGTGGTGCCAGTGCTCGTTCCGCGGAGCGGCCTTGCGCGTCGCCAGGAAAGGGTCGGAGCCGCGCTCCTCGAGCCACTTGTCCACGTCGTAGTGGTAGAACTGCTTGCTCCAGAGCATCCCGGCGAGCGCCTGCCGCATGACCAGCCCCTGGTCGGCGGTGAGCGATGCCGGGATCACGTCTTTGTAAAACGCGTCGGCGTCGGCCCGGCGGGCCTGAAAGGTCGCGTCGAAGTCCGGGCCGAACGGCGTGCCGGACGCCGCATCGTTGAGTCGCACACGGACGACCTTGCTGCCGCCGGCCGGGATCGTGAGCTGATAATGGGCCGACGCCTTGGTGCCGGTCTTCTCCGGGTTCACCGTCGCGGAGTTATTGTGGACGACGTACTCGTTGATCCCGTCCTTGAAGTAACGGCCCGGGCTGGGTAGCCCGAAGATCCGCTGGGTGTTGGTCTCGTTTTCGGTGAAGAGCAGCGGCACGTCGCCTTCGCAGGAGAAGAGCCGCTCGCCGAGTTCCGGGTCGGTCGCACGCAGGGCCGAGACGCCGGCCGGGCCGGTGACCCGCCGCAACGCCGGGCGGGCGTCGGCCTGGTGCCACGACCACTGGTTGCGGAACCACAGCGTCGGCAGCACATGCACGGTCGCTTCTTCGGGGCCGCGGTTGTAGACGGTGATCTGGATCAGCAGATCGTCGGGCGAGGCCTTGGCGTATTCCACGAACACGTCGAAGTAGCGGTCCTCGTGGAAGACGCCGGTATCGATCAGCTCGTATTCGAAGTCGGTGCGGGATCGCTTGCGATTGGTGTCAATCAGGTCGGCATACGGGAAGGCGGCCTGCGGGTACTTGTACAGGTACTTCATGTACGAGTGCGTCGGCGTGCTATCGAGGTAGAAGTAATACTCCTTGACGTCTTCGCCGTGATTGGCCTCGCTGTTGGTCAGGCCGAAGAGGCGCTCCTTGAGGATCGGGTCCCGGCCGTTCCAGAGTGCAATAGAGAAGCACAGCCGCTGTGCATCATCGGAAACGCCGGCCAAGCCGTCTTCGCCCCAGCGGTAAGCCCGCGACCGGGCCTGATCGTGGGTGAAGTAGTCCCAGGCGTTGCCGCCCTCGCTGTAATCCTCGCGGACCGTTCCCCATTGCCGCTCGCTCAGATAGGGACCCCACCGTTTCCAGGGGACGCCTTTGTCCCGGGCGTCGGCGAGTCGCATCTGTTCGGCATTCATGAACGGTCTCCTCGGCTAGGGCGATAGCCCGAACATGTACTTGTAATGTCCCGGGACCGGCTCCAGCACACGCCGATCCGACTTCTCGTACCGGCACCGGCGGTCCCATCCATTTGCGCCGGCCGGCACGGTCCAAAGTTCGCCGTGGTTGTCGCGGACAATCCACGTCTGGCTCTCGCGGTCGATAAACACCGCTACGATATCGCTCGGTTGTTCTGACATTCCTTGCCCCTCCGAAGCGCTCCCCCGGGCGAGTCGGGCGTCCTGAATTCGACTTCGAGGTCTAATTTCTTTTTATCCGATCCCGGCACGATCGGACCGGAACAAGCCCGTCAACCTGTCGAGAACACTCAACACCTCGCGGTACAACACCACCTCTTCCCGCGTCGCCACGACGAGGATCGCGCCGGCGGAATTGCCCCGGGAAATGCACGCATCCGGCCGGGCGGTCGCATTCGCTTCCCGATCCAGTTGCAACCCCAGACACTCCAGTCCCCTGCAGACCGCCTCGCGGACCGGTGCGGAGTTCTCCCCCACGCCGGCCGTGAAGACGAGGGCATCGATCCCTCCCATCGTGACGGCGAAAGCACCGATCGCCTGACGCACCCGGCGGGCGTACATGTCGACTGCCAGGCGGGCGGCCTCGTGACCCGATTCGGCCGCGGCGAGTACCTCGCGCATGTCGGCCGAGATGCCTGACACGCCCAGCAGTCCCGATTCGCGGTTCAGCGAGCGTTCAACGTCGGCCGGCGACAGGCCGTGCCGCTCCTGCACGTGCAGCACGATCCCGGGGTCGACCGCGCCACTGCGCGTGGCCATCATCAGCCCGTCGAGAGGCGTGAAACCCATCGTGGTATCCACGCACCGGCCCCGGTCGAAGGCGGAGGCCGAGCAGCCGTGCCCGAGATGGCAGATCACCGCACGCAACTCGTTGACTGGTTTGCCGAGCATCTCCGCGGTCCGGCCCGAGCAGTAATCGTGCGACAGGCCGTGGAAGCCGAATCGGCGGATGCCCCACTCGTTCGTCCACGTGTGCGGCAGCGGATACGTGTAGGCGGCCGGGGGCAGCGTCGCGTGGAAGGCCGTGTCGAACACGGCAACATGCACCGCGCCCGGTAGCTCCGCCTCCGCGGCCGCCAGCGTCCGCAGGCTCGGGGGGTTGTGCAGCGGCGCGAGATCCCCCAACGAAGCAATGCGATCACGTACCGCGTCATCAATGCGCACCGACGACGTGAACGCACCGCCGTGCACCACGCGATGGCCGACGGCTGAGATCTCGCTCCGGAAGCCGGGGCCGAACTGATGTACCAGATCGGCCAGGAACCGGCGCACGGCCGGGCCGTGCTCGCGCTCGGAGATGGCATCGATTTTCGCCACCCCGTCCGGCCCCGTGAACCGGTAGCGCGTGGCCGGGCCGGCCCAGTCGAACCCGGCCGAGGCGGTCGTGCGACCGCCCTCGACCAGCGAACACTTCAGGCTGCTCGAGCCCGCATTCAGCAGAACGACCTTCATGGCTGCGGACTAGACGTTGTCGCCTTCGGTGGATGTCCCGACGATGTCCGACTTGCCGCCCCACTTCCAGCCGCTGATCGCCGGCATGTCGTCGCCGTGCTTGGCGATGTACTCCTTGTGCTCGATGAGCTTGTCGTGGATCGCCTGCTTGAAGTAGGCGGCCTTCGAGCCGAGCTGGGGCAGCCGGTCGATCACGTCCTCGACGAGATGGAACCGGTCGAGGTCGTTGAGCACGCACATGTCGAAGGGCGTCGTCGTCGTGCCCACTTCCTTGTACCCGCGGACGTGCATGTTCTTGTGGTTCGTCCGCCGATATGTGAGGCGGTGGATCAGCCACGGGTAGCCGTGGAAGGCGAAGACGATCGGCTTGTCCTTGGTGAACAGCGCGTCGAAATCGCGGTCGGACAGGCCGTGCGAGTGTTCGCTCTGCGGCTGAAGCTTCATCAGGTTGACGACGTTGATGACGCGGATCTTGATGTCGGGCAGGTGCTTCCGGATCAGCTCCACGGCCGCGAGCGTCTCCAGCGTCGGCACGTCGCCGCAGCAGGCCATCACCACGTCCGGCTCGCCGCCCTTGTCGTTACTCGCAAACTCCCAGATGCCGACGCCGGCGGCACAGTGCTTGATCGCCTGATCCATCGTCAGCCATTGCGGGGCTTTTTGTTTGCCCGCGACGATGACGTTGACGTAATTCCGGCTGCGCAGGCAGTGATCAGTGACGGAGAGCAGCGTATTGGCGTCGGGCGGCAGGTACACGCGGATCACCTCGGCCCGCTTGTTGATCACGTGGTCGATGAACCCGGGGTCCTGGTGGCTGAAGCCGTTGTGGTCCTGCCGCCAGACGTGCGAGCTGAGCAGATAGTTGAACGACGCGATGGGCCGACGCCACGGGATGTGGTTGCACACCTTCAGCCACTTCGCGTGCTGGTTGAACATCGAATCGATGATGTGGATGAACGCCTCATAGCAACTGAAGAAGCCGTGCCGGCCCGTGAGCAGGTAGCCCTCGAGCCAGCCCTGGCACTGGTGCTCGCTCAGCACTTCCATCACCCGCCCGTCGGGCGACAAGTTGTCGTCTTCCGGGTAGATCTCCGCCATGTAGCAGCGTTTGGTGACCTCGAGAACATCCTGCCAGCGGTTGGAGTTGTTCTCGTCCGGGCTGAAAAGGCGGAAGTTCTTCGTATCCAGATTCTTCTTCATCACGTCGCGCAGGAACGTGCCCATCACCCGCGTCGACTCGGCGGTGGACCCGCCGGGCGCGGGCACCTTCACGGCGTAGTCGCGGAAGTCGGGCATCTTCAGGTCGCGGAGCAGTTGCCCGCCGTTGGCGTGCGGATTCGCGCTCATGCGCCGCTGGCCCTTCGGTGCGAGGTCGGCAATCTCGGCCTTGAGCCGGCCCGACTCGTCGAACAACTCTTCGGGCTTGTAGCTCTTCATCCACTGCTCGAGGATGCGGATGTGCTCGGGCTTGTCCATGTCGCCCATCGGCACCTGATGGCTGCGCCAGTAATCCTCGCACTTCTTGCCGTCGATCTCCGGCGGGCAGGTCCAGCCCTTGGGCGTGCGGAACACGATCATCGGCCAGGCGGGCCGGGTGACCACGCCGTGCGTGCGGGCAGCCTCCCAGATGCCGCGGATCTCCGCGAGCGCTTCGTCGAGTACACCGGCAAGTTGCTGGTGCACCGACTCCGGGTCGTGCCCTTCCACGAAGTACGGCTTGTAGCCCATGCCTTCGAACAGCTTCTGCAACTCGTCGCGCGGGATGCGGGCGAGGAAGCACGGGTTGGCGATCTTGTAGCCGTTGAGGTGCAGGATCGGCAGCACGCAGCCGTCGCGGGCGGGGTTGAGGAACTTGTTGCCGTGCCAGCCCGTCGCCAATGGCCCTGTCTCGGCTTCGCCGTCGCCGACGACGCAGGCCACGATCAGGTCCGGGTTGTCGAAGGCCGCCCCGTACGCATGGCTGAGCGCGTAGCCGAGTTCGCCGCCCTCGTGAATGCTGCCGGGCGTCTCGGGGGCGACGTGGCTCGGAATGCCGCCCGGGAAGCTGAACTGCTTGAACAGCTTCTGCATTCCCTCGGCGTCCTGGCTGATGTTCGGGTACACCTCGCTGTACGTGCCTTCGAGGTAGGCGTGGGCCACCAGCGACGGGCCGCCGTGGCCCGGGCCGATGATGTAGATCATGTTCAGGTCGTCGCGTTGGATGACCCGGTTGAGGTGGACGCAGAGCATGTTCAGGCCCGGCGACGTGCCCCAGTGGCCGAGCAGCCGCGGCTTGATGTGCTCCCGCTTCAGCGGCTCCCGCAACAGCGGGTTATCGAGCAGATAGATCTGGCCGACTGACAGATAGTTCGACGCCCGCCAGTACGCATCCATCTTGCGAACGTCGTCCTTGCTCAGAGGCCCGGCGGCGGCAGTCTTCTGCGTCATGTTGGGTTACCTGAAGTGATCGGGCAATCGAACAACCCCCTGTTGTTGTACGCGAACGGGATGGAGAATGCGGGCTGATCGGAAGGATCAATCGAATCGAAATCGAATCAGATTAATACGGTTTGATCGTGAAGGTGTGACCGATCTCTCCGTTCTTTCGTTGGGCGTTTTCGTTTCGCGGCAGGTAGGCCCGGACGTAATCGACCACGGCCCGATCACCTGAGACCTTCACGCGGATGTGCCCCGACGGCGGCAGGAATTCGCCGCGGATGTAGCCGTACTCGTGAACGTTGCGCAGCCGGTCGAACCCCGGATGGCCCGGTTGCGGCACCATCAGGTAGACAATGCCGTCCAACTCCTGTCGGGCGAAGAAGTGATCGTGCCCGTGAAGGACCATTGAGACTTTGTGTTTCGCCAGCAGGTCGTGGATCGGCATGTCCCATCCGGGCCGCTTCGCCCGGAACTGATCGGAGTCGTCTTTGCCGCGCCCGCCCCATTCGTAGAGTCGGGCCGCCTCGCTGCCACCCCGGCCCGATTCGTCGACGCCGCCGACGAGGTGGTGAATGAACACGAACCTGAATTTGGCCTTGGAGCCGGCCAGCGTCCTGGCCAGCCAGTCGTACTGCTCCCGGCCCAGCGTACGTGTCCAGTTCCCGTCCGCGCGACCCCGGCCCACGCGCGGAGTGGTCCAGAACTGATCGAGTGCGATGAACTGCGCGTCGCCCCACTCCCAGGCGAAGTAGTTTTCCATCGGCCCCACGCGGTCGAGTTCGCGGGTGTTGCCGGTGTAGAAGCCGTCCGGGCGGGGATTCGGAAAGTACTTCTTGCGGGTATTGCACGACCACACGGGCATGCAATCGCCCGAATTGCTGAGCCGATCCAGCCGTTCGCCGTCGTGATTGCCGAGGACAAGGAACAGTGGTGCCGAACGGGCCACGAGCCCGAAGTAGTATCGCTGCGCGACGTACTGTGGCAGCGCGTCGGTGTATTTCTCGTACTTGTCCGTCATGAACGTGTCGCCGATGTCGATGTGGAAGTCCGGCCGGTCGGCCAGGGCATTTGTCAGCGTCCGCTCATAGACGATGCTGTTCGTGCCCTGGTCCAGGTGCGAGTCGGACTGCACCGTGAAAACGAACTCCTGGCCCGGCTTCCGCTGCGTGTGAAAGGAATACTCTCGGTCGGCCGAGAAGTCGGACTTCCCCTTTTCCCGAGTGTGCAGGCAGTAAACGTACCGCGTGGCGGGGCGCAGATCGCCGAGCAGGATCTCGACTGGCAGGTCCGGCTTCAGCGACAGCGTGGCCGTCCTGTTCGGTCGCTCGCCCGGCCTGACGCCCCAGGTGATATACGCGTCCATTTCCCGGTACGCGAGGACGCTGGCGGCGACGGACCGATCCGTCGGCCGGCCGAGGATGACATCGAACGGGTGCGCCGGCGCGGGCCCGGCGAACACGTGCTTTGGGCCCGACTTATCGCCCGCCTTCCCCTGCGCGCCCGCCGGGAGGTCGTGCAGGAAAATCACCGCGAGGGCGGCGAGAAGCACCCGGCCGCTTTGCAAATGGAAGATGCTGTCCGTCACTGCAAACGCCTCACTGTTTCTGCTTCTTCTTGCCCTGCGGTGCAGGAGCTTTCGGATCGTACTTGCTGTTGGGCGTCGGCATCTGCGCGTCGACGGCTTTCAGGTATTCCAACAACCGGTTCTCCAGGCGGGCCGCGTCTTCGGGCATTTTCTTCGACAGGTCGTTGCGCTCGCGGAGGTCTTTCGCCAGGTCGTACAGGGCGACGTGGTTGTCTTCATAGAACTTGATCAGCTTCATGTCGCCCACGATGATTGCCGAGTGCGGCGTATCACCTTGATAGTGGGGGAAGTGGAACACAAGTTCCTCGCGTGGCCGACTGACCTTCCCCTTTCCCTCATGAGAAAGAAGCCCGGCGATGCTGCCGCCCTCGATCTTGCGTGGGAGGTCTTTGGCGGGGATGCCGGCCCAGTCGCAGAACGTCGGCAGCAGATCGAATCCCACGATTCGCGTGTGGCACCACGAGTTCGCCTTGATGCCGGGACCGCGGACGATGAACGGTACGCGGATGCCGCCCTCGTACACGTCGCCTTTGCCGCCGGTGAGCGGACTTCGGCCGCCCCCGCCGCCGTTGTCGGACATGTAAATGACGTAGGTGTTGTCGGCGAGTCCGAGGTCCGCGACGGATTTGAGAACCCTTCCGACGCCGGTGTCCAGATCTTCGGTGATTGCCGCCACCTGCGACCTCCGAACGTTGCCGATCTTCTCGTATTTGGCCAGCGTGGCCTTGTTGGCATTCCCCGGTACGTGGAGCGCGTGCCAGGAGAGTTGAATGTAAAAAGGCTTGCCCGCCTTCTTGTTCTTCTCCATGAATGCAGCCGCGCGGTTCGCCATGCCGAAGATGTCGACGGGGTTCGGGTCAGTGAATTTGGCCGCCTCTTCGTTCCCGGTGTCACCGTCGTGCTCGTCGTAACCGTGAGCGCCCGGCCCACCGCCGCGGAGGTGCCACTTTCCGTAATGGGCGGTGGCATATCCCGCCTGCCGCAGCAACTCGCCGACCGTCGTCTCGGAGGTGGCGAGGTTCTTGATCAGGGTCGGCTCATTGAGCTTGCGGCCTGTCTCCGGCGGGGCGGCCTTGGTCCAGTGAAGTTGAGCCGGGCTCTTGCCGGTCTGAATGCTTATCCGCGACGGCGAGCAGACCGGCGCAGAGGCATAGGCCGCGGAAAACCGCATCCCCTCGGCCGCGAACCTGGCGAGGTTCGGCGTCTGGTAGACATCACTCTTCGAGTCCGCGACATCCGGGTGCATGGCCACTGAAAGGCCATGCCAGGCCTGATCGTCCGAAAGCATGAAGATGATGTTCGGCCGATCCGCCCCGGCGGCCGGGGCCGACAGAATCAGCAGAATCCCGACCGAAAGGACAAAAAATTGCCGACGAATGACAATGTTCATCCCGGAATGAACACCGGAGACAAATACAGGGACCGGCCGCGGCCCACGGTTACTCGGAAGAGTCGCGAAATCCCCGTGACCCGGCAGGTGCCGGGCACGAGCAGCAATTACGGCTTGATCACGCGAAACGTGACACCGCTGGGCATTGCGGTCGAACGGTAGACCCGCTGGGTGGCTTTGCGGAAGTCCTCCGGGCGGGCCTTCGGGATGTCGCAGAACGTCTGCGGGTTGCGGTCGATCAGCGGGAACCAACTGCTCTGCACCTGCACCATGATCCGGTGCCCGCTGCGGAACGAATGCGACACGTCCGGCAGGGTAAACCGGATCGTCGCAGGCTTGCCGGGCTCGAAGGGTTCCGGTTTCGCGAGGCTGTTGCGATACTTGCCGCGGAAAGGTTCGCCGCGGACGAGTTGCTGGTAGCCGCCCATGTGCAAATTGGCCGGGTTCGGATCGATGCCCGGATAGTCATCGGGATAAACGTCGATCAGTTTCACGACAAAGTCGGAGTCGGTGCCCGTGGTGCTGACGTGCAGCGAGACTTCGATCGGACCCGCCACGCAGACATCCTCGGTCAGCACGGGCGACTGGTAGACGAGCACATCGGGTCGCTGGCCGGCGAACCGCTGGTCGGCCGTCATGTACTCCTTCTCCATCCGCGGCGTCGGCCGTTCGGTGGAGGGCACGGGCCGGGCCGGGTCGGAGACGTACTCGTCGAACCCGTCGCCGGCCGGGGGCGAGGTTGTAATCAATGCGCCGTCGGCCGCGAAGTGGAAGGTCACCTTCCGCGCCTCGGCCGGGGGCCAGGTGTCGAACCTCCGCCAGCGGTTGGTGCCCGTCTCGTACATCAGCGCGGCTTTCGGCAACGTCGTGGCCGGGGCTACGCCCTTCAAGTGCTGCTCGAAGAACGGCAGTTCCACCTTCTCGCGGTAGTATTCCGAGGTCTTTGCGTGGAACTTCACCGGCCCCAGCGCGTCGCCGTCGCCTCGGGACCAGCCGCCGTGAACCCACGGGCCCATCACCAGCACGTTCTGCGGGCAGTCGGGGCTCGACGCGGCAACGCGCTGGTAGCAATTCAGCGTGCCCGCGAGATCCTCGGCATCGTACCAGCCGCCGACAGTCAGCACGGCCGGGCGGATCGCCTTGATGTGCGGTCGAAGATTCCGCGCCTGACAGAACTCGTCGTAATCCGGGTGGGCCATCTGGTCGGCCCAGAACGGCTCGCTCTTGTGCAGATACTTGTCGCTGTTGCTCAGCGGCCCGAGATCGAGGAAGAAGCGATATCCGTCCTCCGTACCGTACTCGGGCTCGCGCGGGTCCTTCCACGTGTACATCTTCGGGCTCAGCTTGCGGAACTGGCCGAAGAAGTTGAAGTTGTGCGCGAGCAGAAACGCGCCGTTGTGCCGGCAATCGTCGCCGTCGAAGAAGTCGATCACCGGGGCCTGCGGGCTCACCGCCTTCAGGGCGGGGTGCGCGTCGATCATCCCGCACGCCGCGTAAAAGCCGGGGTACGAAATGCCCTCCATGCCGACCCGGCCGTTGTGCCCGGGGATGTTTTTGATCAGCCAGTCGATGGTGTCGTAGGCGTCGCTGCTCTCGTCAACGTCGGCCGGGGTCTTCTTGGCGGGGATGTGCGGCCGACCGTGCACGAACGTGCCGCCCGACTTCAGCCGGCCGCGAACGTCCTGATTCACGAAGATGTAACCGGACTTCCAGAACAAGGGCGACGGCAGCCACCGACCGGCCGGGAAGTCGGGCCCGTACGGCCCTACGCCGTACGGCGTTCGGTGGATCATGATCGGGTAGGTCTTCGAAGTGTCCTTCGGCACGAACACGACGGTAAACAGCGAGACACCGTCGCGCATCGGGATGCGATACTCGAACTTCGTGTAGTTCGCGAGCTGATACTCGGTGTTCGCCTTGGCGTCGTCAGCCGCCCTGGTGAAGCCCGCGCCCGCGACGAGAACCGCAACAAGAACAATCCACCGCATGCCAGATCCCCCGAAAACTCGACGTGAAGCCCATCGTAAGAGAACGGGGAAGATAAGGCATGAGGGGGAGGAGGATGGGGCACGGCCGTGAACCGGTTCCGCCGCGTAAGCTATCGATGGCTCATCTTCCTAAATGTCGCCGCCATTCGATAGCCGCGGGCCGCCCAGTTTGGCCCCGCAGGTGAAGCCTACCGGCAGACCGATCACGTTGCCGGCCCAGAACCAGATGGGGTACGGCAGCATGCTCATGTTCATGACGGCCACCGCGAGCAGAATCAGGCCGACCAAAATGCCGTGGGCCGGATGGCGATCTGTTCCTAGTCGGGTTGCCACCCACGCGCCCACGAATGCGGTGACGCTCCATGCCACAACCACCATCATAAGGATCCATGCCGGGTAATTAGCCACGTGTGCCCGGCAAACTTCGATGTCCGTGGGATCGACGCCCGGGGGGAACGGGTGAACGATGGAACCGGGGATCTCGACGCCGACGATCATCAGCATGGCCACGACGAGGCCGGCAAGCACGGCACCCAGGCTGCGAATCCACGACCCCATCTCCCGTTCCTCTCTGTGACTATCGGTGACCATCGCTTTCGAGAATGTCGCCTAGCAATTACCCCAACCCGGCAACGCGGCCGCCTGCTTCTTCCACCAGCCCGTCGAGGCCCCGGGGGGTGCTTGCCGCCTGAAACGCGCGGTCAATCCGGCGATGGTTCGCGATCCGCTGTGATGTGTCGCGTAGCCGTCGCCCGCACTACTTGTCCTTCTTCTCGCGCTTCCCTTCGATGTCGAACTCCTGCTTCTGGCCTCCGAAGTTCGACGAGCCTTTGCCCTTCAGCTTGTCCCCGTCCAGCTTCAGCGTGTAATCGATCGGGATTTCGCTACCCATAAACTTCCGCACCGCGGCAAACGTCAGCGTGCTGTCCTTCAGCTTTACGTCCTTGAGGTTGATCTCCTTCTGATCGGGCCAGCTCATCGTCCCGGCCAGTTTGTCGCCGTCCTTCTTGACGACCAGCGTGGCCGTCCGCTTCTGGCCGCCGATCTCATACTCGCACTTCCACGTCCCGGCCGGGTCGACCTTGTCGGCCGAAATCGCCAGGTTGCAAAGCCCGAACATCAACGCAATTGAGACGAGTGCTTTCATATGTGACTCCAGAAACGGGCGGGAGCAGTCCCACACGGACCGTCCCAAACCGCTGACACCGATTCTAGCAACGCCACGATGACAGGTAACAACCGAGGCGGAATCCGCGGTGCTGCCGACCGGAACGCAACGTGTCTTCAAACACCAAGTCCACGTCGTGCTCACCGCCGACGCTCGCCCTCTTACGGCTAACCTTCGCACGCGAATCCGTCCGCCGTTACTTTCGCATCAGGTAGCCGAACAGGTTGCGGGTTTGGTCTTCGGTGAGGGTGTTCAATACGCCTTCGGCCATCAGGCTTTGGTCGCTGGGGCGTTCGCTTTCGATGTCGCTTGTGCGCACCGTGACCTGTTCCTTTTCCAATTGCAGCGTGATCGCCTGGGGTGTGCGCGTCTTCACGATGCCGTTGAGCAACCGGCCGTCGTGCAGGGCGACCGTCGTCACGCGGAAGTCGGCCGTTACAACCGCGCTTGGGTCGAGGATGTTCTCGATCAGGTAATCGAGGTTGTCCCGGTTCGAGCCGGTCAGGTCGGGGCCGATCGTGCCACCGACGTCGTTCAGGCGGTGGCACGTGCCGCAGTGCGTGGCGAATAGTGCTCGGCCGTCGGCCAAGTCGGCCTTCGCCAACTTGGCCGGGGTGAGCTTCGCTTTGAGGTGGGCCATTGCTTGCTTTTTCTCGGCCGGGCTTTCGCGCACCCGGCCCCAGACGGATTCCAGTTGCGAGTCGAGATCGGGCAGGCGAAAGCTGGCGATCTGCCGGGCGTGGTTGGCGGTGAGATCCGCCTTGCTGACTTTCCCCGCGGCTACGGCTTTGAGCAGCGGCCCGGCGAACGCGGCCCGTGATGCCAATACGTCGACGGCGATCCCACGCTCGGTGGGATGGAACGCGGCCCAGTTCTTCAGGATCGCGGCCGCAACGGCCGGGTCGTCGGACAGGGCCAGCCCCTTCACGGCGATGCTGTTCAGGTACTGCGTGGGCAGAAGCGACTCGCACGTCGCCCGCAGATCCGCAGGCTTCGCGGCGATCAGCGATCGCAGGGCGGCCTTGCGGGCGTCGAGCGGTTCCTTCTTATCGAGGGCGATTTTGCGCACGACATCCAATGCCCGCCCGTCGCCGAACAGCACGCTGAGGTCGCGCACGCCATCGGAGGGGAACTTGGCCGCGAAGGCGTCCCACGCCGCGGGCTTCGGGGCCTTGTGCCAGCCGCGAAGCCCTTCGGTCATCCCCTGCACAACATCGGCCGCGTACTCGGGCGACTTGTCGAGCGCGATATTGAGCAGATCATTCAGTGGATTCGGCCGGGTGGCGATGTCCTCGGTCAGCCGGCGCGTGATGCAGATGCGAGTCACCGGCCAGGTGCAGGCGTGCATCACGCGGACGAGGTCATCCGGATGGTCTTTCGCGACCGGGATCAGGCCGTACCACACGAGCAGGGGCAGGTTGTGATCGTGGGCGTTTTCGACGTGGCGAACCAGAGCTTCGGCAATAGTTGCTCGATCTAACACGTCCAATCGCTGAAGCGCCGAGGCAATATGCAGTCGTACCAGGCTCGAAGTGTCACTATAGGCCAAAGACAACAGGACTCTTGGCAAGCGGTCGTCGTAATATTTGGCGTTGGGTAATGGCCCCATGACGGTATCAAGGGAGTGAGTCTGAATCGCTTGGTCTATGTCTCGTGACGTTTCGATTTCATCGAACATCCCAATGCTCACACCACCGATATTGCAGCCGAGGAACGGCTTTTGATCGTCAGGTTCAGATGAGTATCTCGGGAACCGGGTCTGTCGCACGAACGTCGATCCATAGCTCACTCGGTAGATCCGGCCGCTGGTGCGGTGGACGCCGGTGGCTTCGTGACATTCGCCGGTATCGCTCCAGTCGAGGATGAACACGTCGCCGTTGGGGCCTTCGGTAATCTCCTGGCCGCGGAAGAACGGGTCGGCCGCGAAGAGCATGTCGGGCTCGTGCCTGCCGACGAAGCCTGAACCGCGCCGTTCGAGGCGCTCGACGTTGGCCCGCCGGCCGTGGAAGTTGAGCGTGAACAGTTTGCCCTGGAACTCCTTCGGCCATTGCGTGCCTTTGTAGATCATCATGCCGACGTGGGCGTGGCCGCCGCCCGCGCGGTCGTGGCCGGGCGTCGGCTTGCGGGAGTCCGACCAGTCCTTGCTCGTGTCCCAGTGCCAGTGGTCGGCATGCTGGTCGATCAGGCGGTAGACGTACGGGTTGGGATCGATCGTGTGCGAGCGGACGTAGTGGGCCCCCGGAATCATGTGCCAGAGGTGACCGTTTACGACGTTAATGAAGAAACACTCGCCGTTCTTGTCCCAGTCGTGGCCCCACGGGTTGGTGGTGCCGTGACAGAGGGCCTCGAAGACTTTGCGTTTTGGATGATAACGCCAGATGCCGCCGCGGAGGGGAACGCGCTCGCTGGCCGGCGTGCCGGGTGCGCCGACCTCACCCGGCGCGCTTGCGCCGCAGCGGCCGTAGAGCCAGCCGTCCGGCCCCCACTTCAGGCCGTTGGCGAAGTTGTGGTAGCTGCCCGGCGGGATGGTGAAGCCGTCGAGTTTCGTCACCGGCGGCCCGGACGGCTTGTCGCGGCGCATCGGGATGAACATCAGCTTCGGCGGGCACATCACCCAGACGCCGTCGCGGTCGACCGCGATGCTCGTGAGCATCTGCAGGTCGTCGCAGAACACGGTACGGTCGGGCGGCTTGCCCTCGCCGTTATCGGTAAAGATGACGATGCGGTCGCGGAGGTTGAGGTCGAACTTCTGCGGCCGCTCGGCATAGGTGTAGTTCTCCGCAACCCACAGCCGGCCCTGCGAGTCCCAGGTGCAGGCGATCGGGTTCTGCACGGCCGGTTCGCTGGCGAACACGCTGACGCGGAAGCCCGGCGGCACCTTGAACCGCGCGGCCGCCTCGGCCGCGGGCATCGGCTCGCCCTTCTCCTTCTCCGAGTTGTAAGGCGGAGGAAAATCTGCCCGCACCGCCGCCAAAGCGATCACGGCAAACACAACAAACCCGGCAGCACAACGCATGCCGGGATTATCCGCAGTCGGCGGGGTCGGTACAAGATGGACCACGGGGCTGCGCCGCACGGACTGCATGCCACGGCCGGAACACGGAAAAGCAACTCCGTGGCTTGGCCGTGTTGCGAAGCCCGTGCGGCGCAGCCCCGTGGGTGAAAACGAAGAGAGCCCGGGCGAACCCGGGCTCTCCCCACCGCGGAACTGATTCCGGATTACGGGTAGTTGATGAAGAACAGGTTCGAGGTCAGGACGGCCGTGCCCTGATTGAACGTGTACAGGCCGCCGGTGCCGCGCACGGTGCCGGTCAGCGTCAGGTTCGGCCCGAGGTTGAAGGTCGAGCTGCCGAATCCGAAGGTGGCGTTGATGTTCACGGTCTGGGCGATGGCCGGCGCGAGCGTCAGCGTGGTGAGTTGGCCGTTGCCGACGCGGTAGTTGAACTTGCCCGCGAGGACGCCGGTGAACACCGTGGTGTTGCCGTCGCCGTTGCCGAAGGTGTTGAAGAAGTCGCCGGACAGGTTTCCGGTCACGACGGCAGTGTTGGTGCCGTTGCCTCCGGTGATGTTCAGGTTCCCGGCATACTGCGAGGTAGCCGTGTCAACGAACGTGTTGATACCGTTGCCGAGGCTCACAGACGCCTGGCCGGCAATATTGGACGATGCGCCCAAGACAACCACATCGACGCCCGCACCGCCCGTGTAGTTGAAGCTCCCGGCGAAAGCGCCCGCGGTCGGGGTGTAGACAAACGTGTTGTTGCCTTCCCCGAGGGTGGCTACCACGCTGCCGCCAACAGTCGTGTTGGCGGTGAAGGCGACGACATCGTCGGCCGTGCCGCCGGTCAGGTAGAGTCCCTGAGCGATCGTGACGCCGAGCCCGTTGAACTGGGCGGTCATCGGTACTCCGGGAGCGGGGGCCGGCGTGGCGTTGACGAACATCGAACCGCCGACTGTCAGGTTGTTGCCCGTACCCATGTCGAACAGGCCGACGCCCGAGAGCATGAAGTTGTTGCCGAGCGTCCAGTTCCGGTCGTTGAGGTCGAAGGTGTTGGTCCCGGCCGTGTCGGTGAAGCGGAACAGGCCACCCACGTTCACGTCGTTGCTGGTCGCGGTGACAAGGTCGTTGCCCAGCCCGGTGTTGATAAGAACGGTGCCCGAAACGGTGCCGCTGAGGTCGACCGTGTCGTTTCCGTTGCCGCTGTCGACAAACAGGTTGCCCGGAAACGCCTTGTTCCCGCCCGCGGTGTTGGCGCGGAAGCTGATGGAGTTGGCGAGGTTGTTGCCGGTGATGTTGATCTGCGAGCCGACGTTGCTCAGCGTAACGACCTTCGAGCCGTCGGTCACTTTGATCTGCCCGGTCACGGCCGTCGTCTCGACGACCAGAGCGCCCGTGGGGTTGCTGATGTTGAGCGAGCCAGCAGTCAGCGAGATCGTCGCGGGAACCCAACGCGTCTCGAGCCGTTGGAGGGTGGGGCGAAAGCTGTTCTTGCGAGTCATAAAGGCCGGTCTCCCATTGTGAAAGGAAAGGATTCGTAGTCCTCGGGTGCCGAGCCGTTCTGAACGGCACGTCCCTGTGCAGTAGGCGGTCCGAGCGTGTCGCCGGGGTGATAAGGCGAGTCGCGAGATCTGCTCCCCGCAATTCCGCCTATATACCCAAGCTACGCAGATTATCCAAAGTAACGATCGGAAATCAAGACAATATCGGGACAATCAGCGTTTTTGTTGCAACCGATACGATCAGACCAATCGATAGATTGAGCAAGAATACTATTCATATGTTCACTTATTAAAGGGAGTCGCCAGTCGACCCGGGCCACGGGCAGCCGGGCAGATAGATTGGACCGGGCGGGGTAGGAGGAGGAGACATCTGCATGAGCGAGACCAGGCGGCGATACCGAGGGTTGCCCGGTGCGCTGGCGTATGGCCTGTTTTTACTGGCGATCGTCGGCGTCCTGGCCGCGCTCGCGGCCGGGTACCTGTATCAGCAGACGCGCGACGGGTCGGCCGTCCAGTTCGTGCTCGCCCGGGTGTTGGCGGTGGGAGGGTCGTTAGCCCTGGCCGCGACGCTGTGCCGCTGGCTGGCGAAGGCCGAGACCGACCGACTGGTATCCACCAGCATTTGCCGGGGCGACTGGGCCGCAATCGGCGCGCTGGCCGGCCTGTTCCTCGCCGGGTCGTTCGTAAAGGAGGGGGTCGGCGGTCGGCTCCCGGGGTCCGGGCCCCAGGTCGGCACGCCGATCGAATTCGTCGGCCCCACGCTCGACGGCGGAGAGTTCCGCCTGGCCGATCATCGCGGCTCGGTCGTCGTTGTCGATTTCTGGGCGACTTGGTGCAAACCGTGCGTGAAGTCACTTCCCGATCTCGTGACGCTGGCCGAGAAGCACAAGGACGCGGGACTGAAGGTCGTCGGCATCAACCTCGATTATCAGCGGGCAGCGCTCATCCAGTTTCTCGGGCAGTTGCCGTTGCCTTGGCCTCAGGTGATCTTCGAAGAGAAGGACAAGATGGGCTGGAACAGCCCGCTGGCGAAGCAGTTCGGCGTCGAGGCGATTCCACACATTCTTGTCATCGATAAGGATGGGAAGCTCTACGCCAGCGACGTCCACGGTCCGGACCTCGCACGGGCGGTGGCCGGCGCGCTGGGCGGGCAGAAGCCCCCGCCCCCGGCCATCACTGCCCGCCTGTTCACGCTGCTGGTCCGGGGCGCGTTGCTCGCGCCGGTCGGCATTCTCGCGGCGAGTCTGCTCGCGGGAGCCGGAGTCGGCCTGGCTTTGGAACTACTCGTGCGGGCCGTCGTCGGTCGGCGTTCCACGCCTGTCGGCGAGTGAGAATCTGGGCAACCCCCTTGTACACCCTGCCTTGACATGCCCCGCGGGCTGCCTTATTGGCCGGCCCAGCGGCGGGATTCCGCGCCGCTCGGGGAAAGGGATGTCCCGATGAGTAAGTCGGTTCGATCGATGGCTGTCAGTGCGCTGCTGCTCCTGGCCGCGCTATGCCCGGCCCAGACGCCCACCGACAAAGTCGTCGCGGAGGTGGTGGTCCGCAACAACAAGCTTGTCGCGACCAATCAGATCCTCAACTCCATCAAGACGCGCGTCGACAAGCCGTACAACCACGCCACCGTCCAGGGCGACGTGTCCGCGCTCATGGCGACTCGCAGCTTTTCGGACGTCCGGGCCAGCTACGCCCCGACAGCTGACGGCAAAGTCGTCGTCACCTTCGACGTCGTCGAACTGCCCAGCGTCGTCACGGACATCAAATTCGAAGGCGCAAAACACGCCAAGAACGACGAACTGCTCACCCTGACCGGTCTGCAACGCGGGGTGCCGCTCAACCCCGTCGCCAACAAGATGGCCGTCCACGCCATCCAGCGCTACTACCAGGAAAAAGGCCGGATCTACGCCCACGTCGACCTCATCGAGGGTGGCAACTCCGGCGACTCCAAGGTCGTCTTCCGCATTACCGAAGGGCCGGAAGTCAAAGTCTCCTCCGTCCAGTTCACCGGGCAGACCGGCGAATTCGCGACGGCCGAGCGACTGCGGACCAAGACCGAAACAAGCCGGGCGTTCCTCGGCTCCATCGGCGGTACGTACAACCCCGGCCTCGTCGAACTCGACGTGATGAAGCTGGAAGAGTACTACCGCACATTCGGCTATCACGACGTGAAGATCGGCCGGGAGATCATCCCGTCTGAAGACTGCCGGACCGTGAAGGTCGTGTTCCACATTCACGAAGGTCCGCGATACCGCGTCAAGGACGTGCAACTCGTCGGGGCGAGTACTTTTCCGGAAGACCGCGTCCGCAGCGTGACCCGGATGAAGGCGGGCGAGCTTTACGACCAGAATGTCATCAAGGCCGACCTGAAGAACATTGGCGACCTGTACGGTTACTCGGGTCGGAAAGTGACGCCGCGCGAAGAAATCATCTACTCGGGTCCGGGCGAAGTCACGGTGCAGTATACGATGCAGGAGCGGCCGCCGGACCGTGTCGGCCGGGTGATCGTGGCGGGCAACGACGTGACCCGCCAGAACGTGATCCTCCGGCAGGTGCCAGTCTACCCGGGCCAGGTGCTCGAGTATCCCGCGCTCGCGCAGGCGGAGCGCAACCTCTCCCGGCTCGGCATCTTCGAGATGGATCCGGAGAAGGGCCAGCGCCCGACCGTGACCGTGCTCGACCCCTTCAACGACAACCCGATCAAGGACGTGCTCGTGCAGGTGCAGGAGACCCAGACGGGCAGCCTGCTCTTCAGCGTCGGCGTGAACTCCGACGCGGGCTTGCAGGGCTCGGTGGTGCTCAACGAGAAGAACTTCGACATCACCCGCTGGCCGACGAGCTGGGACGACCTGTTCAGCGGCCGGGCGTTCCGCGGGGCCGGCCAGGAGTTCCGCCTCGAAGCTGTGCCCGGTCAGCGATTCCAGCGGTACACCGCCAGCTTCCGCGAGCCGTCGCTCTTCGACAGCCTCTACAGCCTCGGCACAAGTGCGTATTTCTACCAGCGCGGTTACGCGGAGTACAACGAGCAGCGGATCGGCGGCCGGGTGACGCTGGGCCGGCGGCTCAACTCGCTATGGAGCGCGAACGGCACGCTTCGACTCGAAAACGTCGACATCTACGACGTGCCCGACTATTATCCGCCGGAAATCACCCAGTACCGCGGCAGCCACTTCCTCGGCGGCGTCCGTGCCTCGCTCAACCGCGACTCGCGCGACAGCTACCTGCGCCCGACCGAGGGCTCGAACTTCGAAATCGGGTACGAACAGTGCTTCGGGGATTACAACTTCCCGTTGTTCAACATCGAGTTCTCGAAGTTCTTCACGCTCTACCAGCGGCCGGACGGCTCAGGCCGGCAAGTCCTCGCTCTCCGCAGTCAGGCGAACTTCTCGACGACCGACGCGCCGATCTATGAGCGCTTCTATGCCGGCGGCTTCCGCAGCCTCCGCGGCTTCGAGTTCCGCGGCGTCGGGCCGTTCACCCAGGGCCTGAACACCGGCGGTACGTTCTCGTTCCTGAACAGCGCGGAGTACCAGATCCCGGTGGTCGCCAGCGACCAGTTCTACGTCGTCGGCTTCGTCGACAGCGGCTGCGTCGAGAGCAAAGTCCAGATCGAGAACTACCGCGTGACCGCGGGCCTCGGCATGCGAATCAGCGTGCCCGCCCTCGGCCCGCTGCCGATCGCACTCGACTTCGGCGTCCCGATCGTGAAAGGCCCCGACGACCGCAAGCAAGTCTTCAGCTTCTGGATGGGCTACTTCTACTAAACCGGAATCGGGTGGCGGGCTATCGGCCATTCCGGCCGATAGCGGATAGTGCAATTGCATCATCTGCTTGACGGCCGTGAGGCAACAAGGGCCTCAAGCAGTCGTATGTCGTGAACGGGGTCGTTCTGCATTATCGCCAAGACCTGTCGGCCGGAGGGTGCGATCGCCGTCCGCCAGTGGCGTGAATCTCAAGAAACACCGACCTAGACGTGATACCCGGGTTATCCCTGTCGCATGATTCCACGTCCGCCTGACGGCCGACGATCGCTTGGGGGGCCTGCCGGCGGCTGGTCTTGCAATAAACTCTCCCCATCGGCGAACTACTTTTCGTCGGCTTTGCGGGGAGTGCGCGCATGCTCGGCTTTTTCGACCGGCTCGGCAACGGCTGGAACATCGCGGCCCAAAGCTGGGCCGTTCTCAAGCGCGACAAGCAGTTGATGCTGTTCCCCGTCCTCAGCGGCGTGGCCGCCCTCGTCGTGCTGGCATCCTTCGCCCTGCCGATGCTGCTCCTGCCCGGGCTCCGCCAGACCATCATGCACGCGATTGACGGCGACGGCCGCCGCGGCGACTCGATGAAGATCGTCGCCTCCGTCCTCGCGTTCGCGTTTTACTTTGTCAACTACTTCGTGATCGTGTACTTCAACACCGCGCTGGCCGCGTGCGCTATCTATCGATTTCAGGGTGGCGAGCCCACTGTGTCGATGGGCCTGCAGATGGCCAACCGCCGGCTGCCGCAGATCCTCGGATGGTCGCTGCTGGCGGCCACCGTCGGCATGATTCTGAACGCCATCGAAGAGCGGTCGGAGTTGATCGGCAAGATCGTCGCGGGCATCCTCGGCGGCCTGTGGACGATGGCGACCTACCTCGTGGTGCCGACCCTCGCCGTCGAGGGCCTTGGCCCCATCGACGCACTCAAGCGCTCGACCAGCCTCATTTGCAGCGTCTGGGGCGAGAGCGTGGGCGGCAACGCGAACATCGGAATCATTGGATTCCTACTGACATTGCCGGCCCTGTTGCTGATGGTGCTGGCCGTCGTCGCCAAGCTGCCGGTGGCTGTGCTGGTCGTGCTAGGCGTTGCGCTGGTGATCTACATTCTGGCCGTGTCGGTGGTGACGGCAGCGATCAAGCAGGTGTTCATTGCCGGGCTTTACGTGTACGCCACGGAGAAGCGGGTGCCGCCCGGATTTGATCGTGGCGTGATGACGAACGCGTTTGTGCCGAAGAAGTAGGCAGGTCTGGTCCGATCGTAGAGTCCGTGGGCCCCCAATCGGGGTCCGGATCGGTTGCCCGGGCCGCGACCGGCGGGTAGATTCACCCTTACTTCTTCCGCTACGGGCACTGCGCACATGAGTCGGCACGCCGTTCACTGGCACGAGGGGATGTTCCTTCGGCCGCACCACTTCCAGGCCGCGGCCCGTCACACGGCCGACACGTTCGCCCGGCAGATGTCGTGGAGCAACCACTATTCGTGGGGCGTCCGCCAGATCGACATCGACGAAGACGCACTGCGCAATTACCGGTTCGTCGTCCGCAGGCTTCAGGCCCGACTTCGTGACGGTACGGTCATCGACGTACCGGACGACGGCCCGCTGGCCCCGCTCGATCTCAAGCCCGCCCTCGAAGGGCGGACCGAAGTCACCGTCGCGCTCGGCGTCCCCGAGATCCAACTCGGCCGACCGAATGCCGGCACGTCCGAGGAGGGCGCTCGCTACCGGGTCTACACCGCGGAAAAGCTCGCCGACGAGAACACCGGCCAATCCGAGCGGGCCCTGCAGTTCCGCGCCCTCAACGCGCAACTTATGACCGGCGACCAGGATCCGGCCGGGTATCAGACGCTCAAACTCGCAGTCATCGCGAAGTCGTCGAAAGCCGAGGCCGTGCCGGAACTGGCCGAGGCGTACATCCCGCCGCTACTCGGATGCGACGGCTGGAAGATCCTCACCGACCGCATCCTGACCCCCGTGTACGATCGCCTCGGTCAGCTCGTCAAGCAGCGGGCGGAGCAGATCCGCAGCCGGATTATCACCTTCGACAGCCCCTCTCCCGGCGACCGCCAGCTTCTCGAAGGACTAAGGATCATGAACCAGGCGTTCGCCCAGATGGGCGTGACGCACTTTGCCGAGGGCGTACACCCTTTGCCGATCTATGCCGAGCTGGCTCGGGTCGTCGGCGATCTGGCCATTTTTGGCCCCGAGAAGGAAGTGCCGACTCTGCCGCGCTACGACCACGATGATCTCGGTCGATGCTTCTGGACGGCCAAGCGGTACATCGACGAACTGCTGAACCAGGGCTCATTCGATCTCGGCTACGTCGAGCAGCCGTTCTACGGCTCGGGCCTGCGGGTGCAGGGTGACATCAAGGCGGAGTGGCTCGCCCCGGCCTGGCAGATGTTTGTCGGCGTGAAGGCGCCGCTCAAGGCCGAGGAGTGCATCCAGCTCCTCACCGGCAAGCTCGACATGAAGATCGGGGCGGCCGACCGCGTCGACGAAATCTTCCGGCTCGGCGGCCGCGGCCTCGTGTTCCGCTATGCTCAACGTCCGCCGCGGGCCCTGCCCAGCTACCAGGACCTGACTTACTTCCAGATCGACCGCACGGTCCAGCCCGACGAATGGCAGAAGGTGCAGGCCACGCTCAAGATGGCCGTCCGCCTCAACGAGCGCCTCTTCGCCGGCAACATCGAGGGCCAACGCACCGTCACCATCAAAGCCGAGTCCAAACTCATCCCGCTGGCATTCACCCTTTACGTGGTCCCGCCCGGATTAGCCGAGAAAACGTGACCCATAGAGGTCAGGGGTCGGAGGTCGGAGGTCGGAGAAGACAGGGCAGAAGTCGGGACACCGGGAGGATCGATCGCATGTCGGCCATTCGATCGCACCGGGATCTGGTCGTCTGGCAGGAAGGGATCAAGATCGTCGAGACATGCTACCGTCTGACTGAGACTTTCCCGAAGTCCCAGGTCTATGGGCTGGCCCAGCAGTTACAAAGGGCAGCCGTCTCCGTGCCCGCCAATATCGCGGAAGGTAATGGCCGGGACTCGCTTCCTGAGTACCTTCATCATCTGTCCATCGCGTACGGATCACTAATGGAAATCGACTCCCATATCGAAGTCGCCCGCCGGGTCGGGTTTATTGATGAACCGACTTACAGCACGCTATTGGAACAACTGGCTACCACCGGCCGGCTCCTCAACGCCCTCCAGCGGTCCCTCAAGAATCGCCACGCCCAAGGCCAAAGGCACCCCGCAACAATCCAATCCACCGCCACCGGCCCCTAACCTCTGTTATCCGTTCTCTGATCTCCGACCTCTGACCTCTGTCCTCCGACCTCCGGCCTCCAACCATGAATTCCGCACTTGCCAAGCAGTTTCACGAGATCGTCGGATACGGTCTTGATTTGAAAGAGCGCCTGGAGCAGGGCGCGAGGCCGCCGCTCGATTATGAGCTGGAGCGGCTCCGCGGCCTGCTGCTGGGCGGCAGCGAGCTCAAGAACGATCAGGAGTATTCCGGCGAGCCCGGCAACGCCAACGACATGCGCATGACCATGGGCCGGGGGTCCGACAACCGGTTTCTCGGCGCGCGTTACGCTCTGACGTGCTGGCTCGACGAGATCTTCATTGCCGACTCGCCGTATGCCGACGACTGGAACGAGCGCAAGCTCGAAGTGGCGATCTACGGCGGGTCGAGCGACCGGGCCTGGAAGTTCTGGGAGCAGGCCCGGCTCGCCGAGAAGCGCGCCGGCACCGACGCGCTCGAGATCTTCTATTGGTGCGTGATGCTCG
>JAIBBI010000062.1 GCA_019694755.1 Gemmataceae bacterium | reverse complement strand
TTTGTAGTCATGCGGAGAAATCATTGCGCCATCTTTCATATTGACGAGCATCATTTCCATGAGGGCGATACCAGCACGACCGGCTACAGGGATACCTCGGGGCATCAGCGGCGGAGCGTAGCCCGCCGACGCGGAACCCGTGGAGACCGACACCTTTCCCGCACCTGCCCCGGATGGGGTAGCGGAATTGTCAAAGTGAGTTCCGATGCGGACGACGAATCCATCGAGAGCGTGGGGCCCGCGACTATTCCTCTGCCCCGCCGTCGCGGAACCCGAAGGCCCGGCCCGGTGTTGCCCCGGTCGGCGGTTGTGGGCTCGGGTGATAGGATAACGGGGCGTCCGAACCGAACTTTCGCCCCGGCTCCCGAGGAGGATCCCCGCTGTGGTGTTTGATCGTCATTGTCTGACCTATCTGGTCCCGGCCGTGTGTCTGGCGGTCTCGGCCGCGGTGTTCGCGGTTTCGGCGGCCTCGGCCGACGACGGCTACAAGCCCTTCTACGAAGTGAACGCCAAGAACCCGAAGGTGTTTTTCGACATCAGCATCGGCGGCAAGCCGGCCGGGCGGATCGAAATGGAACTGTTTGCCGACACTTGCCCCAAGACGGCCGAGAACTTCCGGGCCCTCTGCACGGGCGAGAAGGGCAAGGGCGGGTCGGGCAAACCGCTCCACTACAAGGGCTCGTCGTTCCACCGCGTGATCCCGCAGTTCATGTGCCAGGGGGGCGACTTCACCATGGGCAACGGCATGGGCGGCGAATCGATCTACGGCGAGAAGTTCGCGGATGAGACGTTCGCGGGCAAGGCCGGCAAGCACTTCGGCCCGGGCACCCTCTCGATGGCCAACGCCGGCAAGAACACCAACGGCTCGCAGTTCTTCATCTGCACCGCGCAGACCCCGCACCTCGACGGCAAGCACGTCGTCTTCGGGCAGGTCATCAAGGGCTACGACGTGGTGAAGAAGATGGAAGCCGTCGGCTCGCGCGGCGGCCCGACCTCGGCCAAGGTCGTTATCGAAAACTGCGGACTCGTCGATGCCGCCGCGGCACCGGCCAAGTAAGTCGATAATTCCTGACCTATCATGGAAAGGGGGCGTGCCACCGCCCCCTTTCTCCTTTTGGGTCCTGGCCATGCGACTGGAACGACTCGAATCCCGGCTCACTCCCGACATCACTTTTGCCGCCGTCGGCGATTACGGCGCGGCCGGCCAGCCCGAGGCCGACGTCGCGGCCCTCATCAACGGTTGGAATCCCGACTTCGTCATCACTCAGGGCGACAACAACTACACGCTCGGGGCGGCCGAGACCATCGACGCCAACATCGGGCAGTATTACCACCAGTACATCGGCAATTACACGGGCAGCTACGGAGCGGGCTCGGCGACTAACCGCTTTTTCCCGTCGCTCGGCAATCACGACTGGTACACGACCTCTGGAACGCCGGCGCTGCCCACGCCGTATCTCAATTACTTCACCCTGCCGGGCAACGAGCGGTACTACACATTCACGCAGGGGCCGGTCCAGTTTTTCGTCGTCGACAGCGCGCTGGGTGATCCGAACAATCCGATGGAGCCCGACGGCATCTCGAGCAGCTCCGTCCAGGCCCAATGGCTGCAAAGCCAACTGGCCGCATCGACCGCGCCGTGGAAGATCGTCTACTTCCATCACGCACCGTACTCCTCGTCGCTGCACGGGAGCCACGCGGTCATGCAGTGGCCGTTCCAGGCCTGGGGCGCGACGGCCGTGCTGTCCGGGCACGATCACTCCTACGAGCGGGTCGAAGTGGGCGGGCTTCCCTACTTCGTGAACGGCCTCGGCGGGCAGGCGATCTACGGCTTCAACGCGCCCGTGGCCGGGAGCCAGTTGCGGTACAACGGCGACTACGGCGCGATGCGGGTCACCGCGTCGAATACCCATCTCCAGTTCCAGTTCTTTACCCGGACCGGCACACTGATCGACAGCCACGCACTCGACAAGGCGGTCACGCCCGTCGTCGTATCGCTCGGCCTGAATGACGCGTCGGCGGCCGAACCGGGCGATGCGGGCAGCTTTCAGGTCACGCGCACCGGGCCGACGACCCTACCGCTCACGATCAACTACGCCGTCTCGGGCACGGCCACGGCCGGGGCCGACTTCGCGGCATTGCCGGGGACGATCACCATCCCGGCCGGTGCGGCGTCGGCCGCGATTCCGGTTTCCGTGCTCGACGACTGGCTGGTGGAGGGCTCGGAATCCGTCACGCTGACGCTGGCACCCTCATCCGACTACAACCGCGACGCCTCGTATTCGCAGTCGCTGGTCATCGTCGATAACGAAGTCGTCAGCGTACCGCTGATCGGTACCGGCAGTTCGTGGAAGTATCTGGATAACGGCTCCGATCAGGGCACGGCCTGGACCACGGCCGGCTTCAGCGATGCGACCTGGAAAGCCGGCAACGCACAACTGGGATATGGAGACGGCGACGAAGCCACGGTCGTCAGCTTTGGTCCGAGTTCGACGAACAAGTACATCACGACGTATTTCCGCAAATCGTTTGCCGTGGCCGACGCGGCCGCCGTCACGGCTCTCGACCTTCGCCTGCTCCGCGACGACGGGGCGGTCGTCTACATCAACGGCGTCGAAGCGTACCGCGCCAACATGCCCGCCGGTACGATCACCGCGACGACGCTCGCCTCGGCGGCCGTGTCCGGGGCGGACGAATCGACGTTTTTCTCCGCCAGCCTGAACCCGTCGCTATTGCAGACTGGCACGAATGTCATTGCGGTGGAGATCCATCAGGCGGCCGTCGACAGTTCGGACATCAGCTTCGACATGGACCTGAAGGCGACCGTCCCGCAGCAACTCCCGCCGCCGAGCGTCGTCTCGGTCCAGACCAACGGCGCGGCCACGGGGCAGCACTCGCGGGTGACCAATCTCGTGGTGACCTTCAGTGAGCCCGTGACGATCGCGAATCCGGCGTCGGCATTTCAACTGGTGCGAACGTCGGGCGGCCCGGCCGGGACCATCGGACTGTCCGCGAGTCAGGCCGGATCGGCCGTCACGCTGACATTCACG
This sequence comes from Gemmataceae bacterium, assembly GCA_019694755.1. Lineage (GTDB taxonomy): Bacteria > Planctomycetota > Planctomycetia > Gemmatales > Gemmataceae > JAIBBI01. Next base: position 23,578 of record JAIBBI010000062.1, on the reverse strand, counting down.
CCCGGCGGGACCATTCCGCTCGAACCCGGCTCCTCACTTCCCGATGGCCGGTATCAACTGACTGTCGTCGCCACGGGCGTCGCAGGGATCGGCAACTACTTGGATGGCAGCGGCAACGGGAAGTACGACCCGCTCGACCCGGCCGGCGACAATCATGTGTCCACCACCTGGCGGCTGTTCGGCGACGCGAACGGCGATGCGACCGTCGACTCGGCCGACTTCCTTGCGTTCCGGTTGACGTTTCTGTCCACGTCTCCCGTATTCGATGCCGACGGCGACGGGCAGGTCGGCCCCAACGACTTCCTGCAATTCCGGCTGCGATTCCTGCTGACGGTCTGAAGTAATCCCGCGGGCCCGATTCGTTGAACCTTGACTGTCGCCCGGCCGATGTTACTATGAAAGCATCTTGAGACTTTGTCTCAACAAGCCGGGAGTGGGCCATGTGCGAGTCAGCACACCGTTGTGGCGGGTCTGGTTGCGGGGGGTGCCGCGAGGGATTCGTGTGCCGGTGCCTGAAGATTACGGAAGACATGGTGATTGAGGCCATTGCCGCGGGGGCGCAAACGGTCCAGGATCTCAGTCGGCAGCTCGGGGCGGGGGATGGCTGCATGGCCTGCCGCCGGCACCTGGAGTCGTTCCTGATCCGCCACCGCCAGAATTCGCTCGAATTGGTCGCCAGTTAGCTGATTGAGCTTGTCTTTTTTACCCATATTCGGCATGAGCCGGTCGGGAAACTGTCCCGACAGGTGTGCCATGACCGAATCGACCGACCGGATGAACCGACTTCAGAGCGTGCTCGCCGAGCTCGACGGCCTGCCGAGCCGCCCGGCCGTGGTCGTGAGTTCGCCACCGCCGCCGCCATCAGCCGACCCGATCCCGGCACCCGTCTCCGTCTGGGTATCCCGGCTGAAGCTTTTCACCGACTTCATGAACGTCCTGGGTAATACACGCAAATCGGTTGTGTCGATCATCGCTCTCGTCGCCGGCTGCCTGGGCATCGCGTACTCGACGATCAATCGGATTCACGAAGCTCCGGTGGCGACGGGCGACCGCCGCGGCACGCTGCGCAATCTGGCGGTGATCGCCCGGACGGACCCCGAGGCGGCGACGCAGTCGGCGATCAACTCTTTGAACGATTCCAGCTCGCCGGAGGAGTTCGAGGCCGTGGCCGTCGTCTTCGCGAATGCCGCCCAAGCGCGGGGCGACGCCCTGCTGGCCGAGCATCGGGCTGCGCGGGCCGTTCTTTACATCCGCCACGCACTGCGCCACGGCCTGCCGCGTCATGTCGTGGAGACCGAGCCGGCCTTTGCCAGCCTGCGCACGCGGGCGGACTATCGGCAAATCGTCGGGCCGTGATTCGGTTGCCACGCTCGACCGCTATGATGTCATCATGGTCGGCGCGGAAAAGTACCTTCGGCCGGACGTCATTCGACAAGTCGCCCGGCTCGATCTGCGCGCCAAGTTCATCGTCGAGGGGTTCCTCTCCGGCCTGCACGCCAGCCCGTATCACGGCTTTTCCGTCGAGTTTTCCGAACACCGCAAGTACGCGCCGGGCGACGACCTGAAAGACCTCGACTGGAACGTCTACGCCAAGACCGACAAGTATTACCTGAAGAAGTACCAGGCCGAGACCAACCTCACCGGCTACCTGCTGCTCGACCTCTCCGCGTCCATGGACTACACTTGGCGCGGCGAGATGACCAAGTTCGAGTACTGCATCTGCCTGGCGGCCGCGCTCGGATACATGATGATCCACCAGCAGGACCCCGTCGGGCTCATCACCTTCGACACGGACATCCGCACGAGTCTGGCACCCAAAAGCCGGCGGTCGCACCTCGCGACGATGCTCGGTGTGCTCGCGGGCCTGAAGCCGACCGGCCCCACCGATATCGCCGCGTGCCTGCACCGCGTGGCGGGCACGGTCAAGAATCGCGGGCTGATCATGCTCTTCAGCGATCTGCTCGCCGACCCCGGCCCCGTGCTGGAGGGCCTGCACCACCTCCGCCACCGCGGCCATGAGGTCATCGTCTTCCACGTCCTCGACCAGGCCGAGGCGGAGTTCCCGTTCGACGGCACGGTCGAATTCGCGGACGTGGAGACCCCGGACACGCTGACCGTCGACGCTAGGGGTATCAAGGACGATTACCTGTCCGCCCTCACGGAGTTCCGCGAGCGGTACCGGAAGGACTGTGCGGCCGCCCGGATCGACTACGTCCCCACGCACACGGGGGTGAGCTTCGACAAGGCGTTACTCGAGTACCTGATGCTCCGGCAGAGCAGGTTCTAAGCCGATGACCCCCGACGACGAAGTCTGCTACTGCTTCCACGTTTCCCGGCGCAAGCTGGTGAATTTTGTGCGAAGAAGCCAGCCGAAGGTCGCCAGCCAGCTTTCCGAGTGCGGCGGGGCCGGCACCGGCTGCGGATGGTGCATCCCCTTTCTGCACAAGATCTTCCGTCAGGAGGCCGACGCACTCGATGCGATGACGCCGGAGGATTACGCCCGGGAGCGGGCGGAATATGTACGGGCTGGGGGAGGTACTCCGCCGGAGGGCGCAACACCGTTACCGCCGACACAACCCGACCCGTAAAAATATTCTATAATCTGGTTATCATTGAAAGGGGACGGCACCATGCGGCGGCGCGGCTTTACGCTGATTGAGCTTCTCGTTGTTATCGCGATCATTGCGATTCTGATTGGGCTATTGCTCCCGGCCGTGCAAAAGGTCCGGGCCGCGGCCCAGAAGACCCAGTGCGCCAACACCATGCACCAGTTGGCGATCGCGGCCCAGTCGCATCACGACGCCGTCGGCCGGTTCCCGGTCGGACTCGCCTGGGGCGACACGCCCGTCAATGCCACCCAGCCGAAGCCGTTCTTCTCGACCGACCAGATGAGCCGGAACATGGTGATCGAGATGCTGCCGTACTTCGAGCAGGACAACCTGCAGAAGCGCTGGGACTTCAATCCGGCCAACCTCGGCAACAACCTCTCCATGGACAAGACCACCGGCGCGTCGGCCCAGGTGATCCGCATTCTGCTCTGCCCCGCCGACCCGATCATCGACCCCGTCCTGCAGGTCAACACTTCGGCTTACGGTAACCGCTACTACGCCCAAAACAGCTATTGCGGCAACGCCGGCCGGCGCAGCTACTTCTACTCCGCCATGACCCACGACGGGATCTTCTACGTCAACAGCAAGGTGCGCATGGGCGACATCGGCGACGGCACCTCGAACACTCTGCTCTTCGGCGAGCGTCTCCACTTTGATCCCGAGTTTGACCGCATCTACCCGTCGTACCCGATCGCCGTCTGGGGCGGTTGGGCGTTCGTCACGCCGCGGAACTCGGTGGCCGACTACCTCATCGGTGGTGAAGTCAAAGTGAATTACCGGGTGCCCACGACCGCGACCGTCGGCAGCTTTCCGCCGATCGACGACCGGCTGACCTCCATCGGAAGCGCTCACTCGGGCGGCGCGAATGTCGCGATGGCCGACGGATCGGTCCGCTTCATCTCCGAGAACATCAAGATCGACATCCTCAGCGCTATGAGCACCCGCAACGGCGTGCCGGGCATCGTCGAGCCGATCATCGACCTGCCCTGATCAGCCCTTGGCCGCTCCAATCACGTCGATGATCAGCGGCGTACTCCGCGGCATCATGTCGCCAATCGTGATGGATTTCCGAAGGCGCTCGATGGCGTCCGCGAGACGGGCAGAATCGCGGTAGTGAATCTCCGCCAACTCTTCCCCCGCGACCACCGAGTCGCGGGGTTTCTTTTTGAGCACGATGCCGACCGTGGGGTCGATCCACTGGTCCGCGGATTCCCGACCCGCGCCGAGGACCATCGACGCGATGCCGACCGACTCCGCGTCCATGCCCGTGATATGTCCGTCGCGGTCGGCCTTCAGGCTGGTCGTGTGCGGGGCGACCGGGAACACCGCATAATCGTCGCACACTTTCGGGTTGCCGCCCTGCCGCTCGATGCACTCGCGGAACTTCTCGAGCCCCGCCCCGCTCGTGAGGGCGGCCCGCACCTTGGCCCGCGCCTGGGCGATCGTCCCGGCCAGTCCGCCGAGGCGCACCATCCGGGCGGCCAGATCGACGGACAGCTCTTCAAGGTCGGCCGGCCCCCGGCCCTTCAGCGTCTCGATGCACTCGATGACCTCGAGCGAGTTGCCGACGGCATTGCCCAGCGGCGACTCCATCGCCGTGAGCAGCGCTTCGGTCTGTAAGCCATTCGCGTTTCCGTTGGCGACAATCGAGGCGGCCAGCTTGCGGGCCGACGCTTCGTCCTTCATAAACGCGCCGCGACCGGACTTCACATCCATCACCAGCCCGGTCGCGCCCTCGGCGAGTTTCTTCGAGAGGATCGACGCGGTGATGAGCGGGATGCTTTCAACGGTGCTGGTCACGTCGCGGAGTGCGTAGAGCTTCTTGTCGGCCGGGGCGACGTCGGCCGTCTGCCCGATCATTGCGAGACCGGTCGACCGCAGCACCTTGCGGAACTCGTCGAGCGACAGGCCGACGCGGAAGCCGGGGATGCTCTCGAGTTTGTCGAGCGTGCCGCCGGTGTGGCCCAGCCCCCGGCCGGACATCATCGGCACATACACGCCGCAGGCCGCCGCGAGGGGCGCGAGGATCAGCGAGGTCTTGTCGCCGACGCCGCCAGTCGAGTGTTTGTCGATCGCGGGGCCGGGTAGGTCGCGGAGGTCGAGGCAGGTGCCGGAGTCGGCCATGGCGCGGGTCAGCCAGGCGGTCTCCTCGGCCGACATGCCGCGGATCCAGATCGCCATCAGGAGCGCGGTGAGCTGATAATCCTTCCAGGAGCCGGTGGCCGCCCCCTCGACAAACGCCCGGACCTCGTCGCGGTCGAGGGGCTGGCCGTCGCGCTTTTTCCGGATGACATCGACGGCACGCATGGGAGGCTCCCGGCCACTCGGACTTGTCAGATCCCGCCGTTGCGGTCACGATAGCCGCCGGACCACCGGACCACGGCATGGCGCGACTTTTGGCGGTATTCGTTATTGTTACGCACCTGATCGGGTGTGAAGAGAGAAGTTTCACGCCCGAGCCGGCCAGCGCGCCGGCAAATCCGGCCGTCGCCGGGCGGGGCGGGCTGATCCACGGGCGGGTGATGTGGGCCGGCCCCCGGCCCGTCGTGCCGCCGCTAACCGTCTCGCGCCTCCAGGGCGACGTTTCCACCGTCCAATACCTGTCCCGCGCCAACCCCCACACGCCGCGGATCGCCGCCGACGGCGGCCTGGCCGGCGCGGTGGTCTATGTGCGATTCGCCGGTCCCTCGCCGTGCCGGGTCTGGGATCATCCGCCGGTCGCGGTGTCGATGCACGATTGCGGCCCGATCGTCCGGCAAGGCGAGCATTCCGGCTTTGCCGGGTTCGTCCGCCGGGGCGACATGGTGCATTTCGAGAACCCGGAAGCCCGAATGCAGGTGGCCCGGGCCCGCGGAGCCGCGTTCTTCTCGCTGACGCTGCCGCCGGGCATGCCCCCGCGCTGCCGGCCGCTCACGGAACTCGGCCGGGTCGAGGTGTCGAGCGGCACCGGCGACATTCACCTCCGCGGGCACCTGTTCGTCGCCGAGCATCCGTACTTCACGCTGACCGACGAGTCCGGCCGCTTCGAGATTCCGGACGTGCCGAAGGGTAATCACGAGATCGTGGCCTGGCACCCGAACTGGCACGTCTTGCGGTACGAGCGGGACCCCGAATCGCTGATCCGCGTCCGCGCCGTCTATCGGCCCGCCTTCGAAAGCCACCGAATCGCCGGCGTGGGCCCCGGCCCGTCGACGGGGGTTACGCTGACGCTGCACGAGTAAGCCTGTCTGAAAAAGTTGAATCCCTGCGGTTTCGTTGCTCTGACCTTTTTCGCTAGTGCGTCATTTTGCGTCAAATTGCGTCATCGGGTTGACAACGCCGGTCTCGTCTCGCCCCATGCGGGCGGGACTCACAACACCCGGCCCTGCGGAAGGATCGGATTCGATCGGGGAAAACGCAACCCGGAGGACTACCGAACGGTCGCGGATGTGGTAAGCTGCCCGACATGACCGCCCGCCGACTGGAATGGTTGCTGCTCGTCGCCGCCGGCCTATGCCTGTCGTGGACTAGCGAAACGGTGTCTGGCAACTTTTTGGCCCTCGACCCCTGTGATCCAGAATTCGACGTGCACTACGGCAGTGGGATTTTCGCTTGATCTCTACTTTGCCGTTCCAGCAAAGTACTCTTCCACGTGGTAGAGCCAGATTGCCTTTTCGGTTTCGAGAATGTGCGTCCCGCCTTTATCCTTGAAGAGCACTTCCAAGTGGCCTTCCGGGATCGGCGCGAACTCGTAGGTCCGCAAGTCAATTCCGTAGAAAATGTCCCGGTAGTCCGGCGTTGCGCTTCCGGCGAATGCGTACGAAAGATGTGTCGGCCCTTGGAAGGCTTGCCCTGGCATGTGTTCCTTTTCGTTTCGCATCGTTTCCGACGCTTTTGCATAAGCAGCTTTCCAACCGTCACCGGCCTTGAGTTGCTTCTGCATCAGGCGGATTACGTCCCTCGCATAGTCCACCGACACTGGCTGGTCCTTGTCGTATCGAGCAATCTTCAGCAAAAGACAGGGCGAACGAAAGTCTTTCATTGCGGCTGCGAATGAAGTGCGGCCGACAAGTCCGGGCTGTTCCTTGAGCAAGGCAGCAAACAATGCCGACGAATCTCGAAGAGGCTGTTTCTGAATCACGTTCCTCAACGCCGCATTAAACGCTGCATCGTCAGTCTTCGGCTCAAGGATAATGGCCTTTAGGAGGTCGTCGATTGTGATCTCCCGGACGTAATCTTCCACACTCTGCCCATAAGCCCCGATGCTACAGAAGTGGGTACCCTTGTAATGAGGAAACGCAGTGAGTTGAGCCGGAACGGATTCGCCCTTTTTCCATGCTTGAATGGTCGCCGACAACTTGATCATACTCTCGGGAGACAGGTAGTTTTCACGAGTCTTCACCGGAGGAACATCTTGGTACTTCATTTGACGCTCGGTGCTTGGTGTTGATGGTTGCAGCGGCGTTTCTTTGTTGGCCTGTATTCGACCGGTCCGACCGTAGGTCGCTGATAGAAATCCGCAGACGACAAACGAACCAAACAGCAGCGAAAGTCGTACTCGCATGAGGCGCCCCCGAACTGAGACGAGCAATCTTACCTTGAACAAATGCGAAGCCATTGTCAATCGCAGAAACGGTGCCCGTCCCCCTCACCTCACCTCCGCCAGCCACTTCTTGACTTGGGCGTTGTCCGGTCGGCGAGTTGGGGCCATGGGCTGTACTCCAGCTAGGTTGCAGATGATGGTTTAGACTTCTCCTCGAAGCATCGTTTGCAAACACCGACCAGGAGATTCACCCATTTGGGGTAGTCGTTCGGAAGCGGCATCACTCCACCTTGAATCTCATGGGTCATGGCAAATCCTGGTGACACGCAAAAGGCATTTACAATTTCACCTTCGTAATCGTAGGCGACTTCCACAGTTCCGCTGGGCATTTCGACCGGGCCAGGATCACAGTAAAAATCCGGAGATACGAGGATGCAGTGTTGCACGCCATGTATGGGGCAAACGATTCGCATGTTGCTAGCCGTTCAGTAATCCAAGTAGGAACCTTGCTGCGGAAAAGGAGTCGGGTTCGAATGGCATTTTAACCCGACTCCTTTTCTTTTTCACTTTAACTCCGCGAGCCACTTCCTGACCTGAGCGTTGTCCGGGTCGGCGAGTTGCCATTGGTGCAGGGCGTCTTGTGCGAGGGCGCGGTCCTGGAGTTGTTGGGCCAGTTGCAGTCGTTCGGAGTGCAGCAGAATCAGGAACCGCTTGCGGTGGCTTGCGGGCCAATTGGCGGGCGGCACCTTTGCCGCGGACGTCTCCAGTAGGTTGCGTGCGTCCGGCAATTGTCGGCGCTGGCGGGCGAGTTGCCCCAGCATGAGTGCGGGGACCGGGTGCCCGGGATTCTCCGCATAGGCCTCGCGCAGCCAGGTCAAGGCCCGGTCGCCGTCGCCGGCCGATTGCACCAGCGCGGCCGCGAGCACTTTCGGCGGGTGCAAATACGGCGCGTGGCGGCGGGCCGCGACACAATGTTCCAGGCACTGATCCGCTTGGCGTTTCCGCGCGCTGATCTCGGCCCGCTTCAGGTACAGCCCGGCCGGGTCGGCGGACTCCGCCACCGCGGCCGCGATCAGCCCGTCGGCTTCGTCGAGTCGGCCACTCTGGATCAGCAGGTCGGCGAGCAGTTGCCGGGCCTCGGGCATCTCGGGCGCCAGTCGCACGGCGGTCCTCATTGCCGCCTCGGCCGGCTCCGCTTTCTTCTGGGCCAACAGCGCGCGACCAAGACCGAGCGAGGCGAGCGGGTATTCCTTGTCGAAGGCCAGGGCTTCGCGCAAGCGGGCCTCCGCGGCCGACGCGTCGCCGGTGGCCAGCAGCGCGAGGCCGAGGCTTGTCTGCGTGAATACCGAGGGTTTGCCCGTCCGCACGAGCGATTCCAGAATGGCTAGACCCTTCTTGGGCTCACCCAGCCCGAACCAGCAGGCCGCGAGCCCCTCCCGGCTCCACGGGTCGTCGGGGTGAACCGACAGGGCCCGCTGGTAGCCGATCGCCTGGGCTTTCAATTCGTATCGCTTGTAGTCTTCCATCAGCGCGGCCCGTTCGTCGGCCCGCACGGGCAACACCTGCAGGTAAACGTCGGCCATCTCATCGACGACGTTGGACCCGTATGCCACCCGGCGTGCGGGACGCTGGCGGTTCCGCGGGTTGCCGTCGGAGTTGTCGTACGTGAAAGTCGAGTGGATCCGCGTGCCGCGGGGCAGTCGCACCGGGCGGACGAAGCGGTACGAGTCGTGCCAGGCCTCGTCGAAGCGGTCGATGCGGACGAGCGGTTCACTTTTGCCGTCGGGGCGGATCGCTGTCACGGCGAGCGACTGACACAGCGAGTGCGCGTGCGGGAAGATCGAGTACACATCGAGATCGACGGGGCAGGTGAAGTCGTCTTCGACGACGTGCCGGGTCACGCCGGCCGGGATGTCGATGTCGCAACTGCCCACGCGGAGGATCGCCGGGTGCCGCTCGGGCGGGCCCTTCGCGAACCGGATGCCGACGCGGAAACTGACCGACTCCGGCCTGCCGGACGGCTGCAAGTGGGCGTGCAACACGAGCGTGCTCTGCGGCGTGAGTCGCCAGGCGGAGCCGGTGATCGGGGCCGCGCCGGTCATGCCCGGGGCCCAGATCACAAGCTGACCGTCGGGGTCCTGCCCCCAGGCCATACCCGCGAAGCCCGGGGCCGCGTCCTCGGCATCCCGGCGGCGCGATTCGTTGGAGTTGTCCACGCCGAGCCGGGCGTGGTGCGTCACCCGCAGGTTGGTCGGCCGAAGTTCGATCGACTCGACCCAGCGCGGCGATTCGAGCGGCACGGTCAGGACGAAGTTGCGGAACACGTCGCGGTCGACGGCATCGAGCGAGTAGGCCGGCGATTCGAGGATCATGTCCGGCGGCCGGGCGACCCAGGGATCGACTTCGTCGGCAACGGCCGGAACGGCATTCAGGTCGCCGGGCGGGCAGCCGGCCGCGGCCCAGCGGGTGAGCCCGGCCACCTGTTCGGGAGTGAGCCGACGCTCGCCGACGAAGTCGCCGTGCCCTGCGACCGGCGGCCAGGGCGGCATCAACCCCCGGCCGGTGACATCGACAATGAGATTCGCCCGGCTCTTCACGTCGTCGTAGGTCAGCAGGCTGAACGGGGCGGCCTGCCCCGGGCGATGGCAGGCGGCGCATTGCGTGGCGATGATCGGCGCGACATCGCGCGCGTAGGTCGGCGTGCCGGCCATCCGCCGCCATCCGAGGTAGGCGAGGAAGACCACGACCAGAACGACAACGATACGAATCGTGCGGGACACTCGGTCACTTCCTGAGGTCGACGATCAGGCAGCCGACGGCCTTCTTCCGGGACGGCACAACAGATCGGCCGTCGAGCGTGGCTTGGATGGCGTCGGCGAGGTCGTGCGACGTGGCGTCGGCGCGAGGCCGGCCGATGTCGGTATAGCGATCATCGATCCGGCCGAGATACGCCAATCGGCCGTCGCCGGCCAGCACGGCGGCTTCGGGCGTCACCGTCGCATTCAGATATGCGACGAGTTTATGCTCCGGGTCGACTAATGCCGGGAAGGGAAGCTGATACTCGCGGAGATGCTCGCGGATCGTCTCGGCCGGCTCCCGCGGATCGACGAATACCAGGACAAACTCGACGCCCCGGCCGCGGAACCGTTTTTCGATCGCCTTCAATTCCGGGGCGTAGCGATTGGCTATGGGGCAATCAGTCCGGGTGAAGACGAATACCCGGACCTTGCCCGTGCCCGGAGACCAGGCGTAGGCAAGTTGACCGTCGAGATCCTTCAGGGAAATGCTGTCGAGTGCGGTCGAGGACACGCGACCGGCGATGACGAACCATGTCGCTGCACCGACCAATAACGCAACAAGGCCCGCGACGAGCGCGGGCCACTGGCGTGTTGCAGTCATTTGTTTCAGGTCCGGTTCTGAATTCACTGAGTCGTTACGCGACGGCGACGGCGGATCACCGCAAAGGAACCGACGGCCGCGGACACGAGGACAAAGCTCGCCGGCTCGGGCACGACCACGGTGCCCGTCAGGCCGGCGAAGTTTGTCGGGGTGTTGGTCGGGAAGGTGCCGCCCAGCCAGTTGAGAGACATCGTACCGTCGACCGGCAGCGCGGGGTACGGGCCGCTATTGGTTCCGAAGAAGTTGATGCTGCCGCCGCCGGTGAAGAGGAAGCCGTTCGGGATGATGTAGTCGGGGGCGGGTCCGCCCGCGGCCTGAATGCCGGCCGTGCCGACGAGGAAGCGGCGATTGGCGGAATCGGCGGGGAGATGTGTCGGAATGGTAAACATATTCGTCAACGTCCCGCCGACATTGTCCACAGTGATGCTCTGTCCGGAGACGAACTGCTGGCTGCCAAATGAGGTTGAGAACTCAATGAACTGAAGAGTGCCCGAGGAGTTGGAGTAGACTTCGGCGATATTCCACAAGTGGAAAGCCGCGCGGGCCGGCGAGGCGAATCCGGAGCCGAGCCAGGCTACGGTTGCGATGGCCAACAGCCGGCCAAATGATCGCGACGAACGGTGAATCGACATAAAGACTCTCCGGGGTGCAGATTTAGGGATGGTACCCAGCCCGACTGACAGAGTCAAACAAAAAGTGAAGGAAGTATGATCGCGGTGCAGATCCGGGAAGAATGTACATCAGAAGAGGCAGACGTGTGACGTTGCGTACTTCGCTCACTCTGATTCAGACTTGAACCTCGGGCCGCTGAGCCGAATCACCTGCCCACAATCCGATCCCACGCCTCCTGATATTTCGCGGCGGTCTTAGTCACCACCTCGTCGGGCAGGCTCGGTGGCGGGCTGGCCTTGTCCCAGCCGGTGGTTTCCAGCCAGTCGCGGACGAACTGTTTGTCGAAACTCGGTGGCGGGCGGCCCACCTCGTACTGGTCCGCGGGCCAGTAGCGTGAGCTGTCCGGCGTCAGCACCTCATCAATCAGGATCAACTCGCCGCTCGGCAGTCGGCCCCATTCGAACTTCGTGTCGGCCAGGATCACGCCCCGCTCCCCGGCCCGCCGGGACGCCCTTGTGTACACAGCAAGGCTGCGGTCGCGTAACTCGCTCGCCGTCGCATCGCCGACGGCCCGGGCCATCACTTCGAAGCTCACGTTCTCGTCGTGCCCCTGCTCCGCCTTGGTAGCAGGCGTGAAGATCGGCGCGGGCAGTCTCTCGCTTTCGCGGAGACCCGCCGGGAGGATCACTCCACACACCGTCCCGCCCGCGCGGTACTCCTTCCATCCGGAGCCGGCGAGGTAGCCGCGGACGACGCATTCGAAAGGCACGACCTGCGTCTTGCGGACGAGCGTCGTGCGGTCTTCGAGGCCCGCGAAGGCCGGGGGTAGCGGTTCGTCGATGAGGTGGTTCGGCTCACCGAGCCAGCCGAACCAGAACCGGCTCAGCGCGGTGAGCAGCCGGCCCTTGCCCGGGATCGGCGTGGGCAGCACCCAATCGAATGCGCTGATGCGGTCGGTGGCGACGAGCGCGAGCCGATCGCCGAGGTCGTAAACATCGCGCACTTTGCCGCGCCGGCACGGGTAGCCCGGCACGGCACTTTGCATCAGCGGGCCCATGGCACAATCCTCCTGCTGACTTGTATACTGGCCCAAGTCACCGACTGCCGACATCCCGGAGCGTCCCGATGAGTACACCCGACGAACGACTCGCACAGATGAAGGTCACGCTGCCGCCGGTGCCGAAGCCCCTGGCGAAGTACCGCCCGGCCCTCCGGGTCGGCAACGAGCTTTACCTGGCCGGGCACCTCCCGATGCTGCCCGACGGCACGTTCACCAAGGGCCGGGTGGGTGGCGACCTCTCGGTGCAGCAGGGCTACGACGCGGCCAAGCAGGTCGGCCTGGCGATCCTCACCACGGTCATCAACGAACTTGGCTCGCTGTCGAAGGTCAAGCGGATCATCAAGACCATTGGTCTCGTCAATTGCGGCGCCGACTTCGTCGACCATCCCAAGGTCATCAACGGCTTCTCGGAACTGATGGCCGAGATCTTCGGCGACGATGCCGGGGTCGGCACCCGCAGCGCGTTCGGCGCGGTCAGCCTGCCGGGCAACGCCGCCGTCGAGATCGAGTGCGTTTTCGAAGTATGAGCGACGTCCTCAATCGCATCCGCGGCCTGCTCCGCGAGGCCGGCGTGACCTTCCGCGAAGTGCATCACGCGCCGACTCTCACATCCGAAGAGTCGGCCCGGGAGCGCGGCGAGCCGATGCAACTGGGCGGCAAGGCCCTGCTCATCAAGACCGACGACACCTTTCGCCTGTTCATCCTGCGGGCCGACTACAAGTTCGACGCGGCCGCCGCCCGCCGGGGACTCGGGGTGAAGAAGACGCGGTTCGCCACGGCCGAGGAGTTGCACGCACTCACCGGCCTCGTGCCCGGCTGCGTCCCGCCGTTCGGCCGACCGATTCTTGATTTCGATCTCTACGTCGACCCCGCCATCCTCGCCAACGACCGAATCGCATTCAATGCCGGGTCACTGACCGACTCGATCATCATGTCCGTCGAAGACTGGAAACGGCTGGCAAACCCCATCGAGTTGGCGATGGCCCAGCCGAACACGCCCGCTCCCTGATTCGACTACTTCCCGTCCACCGGCAACAGTCGCTCGCCGTCGCGCTGCTTGTATTCGCTTGGATCAATGGCGACGAACCGCACGCGGTCGCCCGGCGTGAGCGCGAAGAAGCCCTGCTCGAGATCGACGAGGCGTAAAGGCGTCCGGCCGATGAGCGGCCAGCCACCCGGGCGGAGCAGCGGATAGATGCCCGTTTGCCGACCCGTCAGCCCGACGCTGCCGGGCTCGACTCGCATCCTCGGCGATGGCAATCGCGGCACACCACACAGCGACTCGGGTAGATAACCCATGTACGGGAAGCCCGGGGCGAAACCCACCGCATACACACGGTACTCCGTGCCGGCGTGGGCGGCCGCGACCTCGTCGGGGTTGATCTTGCATTGTCGGGCGACGGCTTCGAGGTCCGGGCCCATGTCGTAGCAGCAGGGGATTTCGAATCGGCGACCCACGGCCAGCTTGGTTCGCCCGACTTTGACCGCCTGGGTCCATGCGATGGCGTCGGCCGAACGAACGGCTCGACGGTCAAAGTGCAGGGCGACGCTGGAATACGACAGTACGAGGTCGACCAGCCAGGCCGGCGGCGCCGAACGGATGGCGGCCGCCAGTCGCCCTGCCGACTCTTCATCGGGAGCGTGAACCAGTACGGCCTGGTCTCCCAGTGGTATGATCTCCATAGGGAGTGTGTAGCGACGCCCGCCCGGCCCGTCGCCGGGCAATTGCAGTTCACGGATTTGGGCGAAGCTGTTACCATCCGGGCCGACTACGGGGTCTGGGATGCGGATCATCGGGCTCGTCGAGAGTACGTCGCACGTGTGCTGCCGATATCGGCTCCGCGCGTTCGTTGACGGTTTCGCCGAGCAGGGGATCAAACTCGAACTCCGCCCACTCGGCTCGGGAATCACCCGCTGGCGATCGCTGGCCGACGTCCGCGACGCGGATGTGGTGGTTCTGCAGCGGAAATTGCTGCCCTCGTGGGAACTTGACCGGCTGCGTCGCCACTCCCGGCGGCTGATCTTCGACTTCGACGACGCGGTCTTTTGCCGCGACTCGTACCATCCTCGAGGCCAGGAAAGCTCGAAGCACCGCGCCCGGTTCGAGGCGACGGTCCGGGCGTTCGACGCCGTCGTGGCCGGAAACCCCTGGCTCGCCGAGCAGGCGCTGCAGGCCGGGGCCGACCGGCCCATTTCCATCCCCACCTGCGTCGATCCGGAAAACTATCATCCCGCCTCGCACGCTCACTCCGACCCCGGGCTGACGATGGTCTGGGTCGGCTCATCGAGCACATTGCAGGGGTTGGAACTGCAGCGGGTCCTGCTGGAGACACTGGGCCTGCGCGTGCCGGGGCTGAAGTTGCGCGTGGTGTGCGATCAGGAGATTCACTTCAAGCACCTGCCTGTCGAGAACCACAAGTGGTCGGAGGCCGACGAGGCGGCCGCGATCGTCGGGGCGGACGTCGGCCTGTCGCTATTGCCCGACGACGAATGGTCGCGGGGTAAGTGCGGGCTCAAGGTGTTGCAGTACATGGCGGCCGGCTTACCGGTCGTGGGCAACCCCGTCGGCGTCACGGCCGATCTGATCGGTAAGCCGGAGGATCCGTTCCGCGCGGGCATCCTCGCCAGCACGGCCGACGAGTTTGTCGCGGCTCTCGAATCGCTACGACCCGTGGCCGCCCGCCAGTCGCTCGGCCGGGTGGCCCGTCAGCGTGTGATCGAGCGGTTCTCCGTGAAGACAGGCCTGCGCCGCTGGCTGGGCCTGCTCAAAGACCTGGCCGAAGCCCGGCAAGCGGGATGAGCCAGGCCGCCGACCCCCACATCCAATGGCATCTCGGGGACGAACTGCGCCGGCTTCTCGTTAACGGCACCCTACCGATCGACCGGTGGCAGAAAGACGGATCGGCAACGGTCGTCAAGGACGGCCCGTATCGCACCGTCTACCGTGTCCGACTCCCGAACATCGACTTTCATCTCAAAGAGTATCGGGCCATCGGCCTGCGCAATCGGACGCGCGAGTTGCTGCGGTCTTCGAAAGCGAGAGCCGAGCACGAGACCGCTCTCTCTCTCGCGGCCCGCGGCATCCCGGTACCGGAATCGCTGGGCTGGGGCCTGCTCGGCTCCGCGCTCGCGCCGCGCGTCGGCTTCGTGTTCGTGCGCACGGTGCAGGACGCAGTGCATCTCACGCAGGCGGGCGACAACCTGCCGGCGAAGCGACGCCAGGAGTTGGCGCATGAACTCGGCCGATTCTTCGCCCGTCTGCACTCGGCCGGCGTGACCCACGGCGACATCCATCCCGGCAACATCCTCGTCGCGTGGGTCGGCGATCAACCCCGGCTGACCCTACTCGACCTCCACGGCGTCCGCCGTGGCCGACCACTCTCGCACCACGCACGCCGGGCCAACCTCGCCGTTTTCAACCGCTTCTACATCCTCCGGGCGACACGGGCCGACCGGTTGCGGTTCTGGTCTGCGTATGCCTCCGAGGCCGGCGCGACCGTGATGGACCACGCCGGCATGACACCGGCCGGTCTCGAAGAAGAAACCTTGCGGTCGAATCAGGTTCTCTGGCGAAGCCGGGAAGCGAAGTTCTCCGGCCCGAGCCGAGCCGTTTGCCGGGTGGCAGGCGCGACCGTGGCCGGGATCGCGGTCCGGGAACTGCCCGACGACGCCCGACGAGCGATCTGCGATTCACCCGACAACTGCTGGACCGGCGCGATGCTGAAAGAGGGCGGTCGCTCGACAGTCGGCATCACGCCGTGGGGCGTGCTGAAACGATTCAACATCCGCGGGACGGGTGACATCATCAAGAACTGGCTGCGGCCCGCGCCGGAGCGCCGCGCCGAGCGGATCGGCCACGCGCTGCTCGATGCCGGGCTGCCGACGCCGCGACCGCTGGCCGCGGTCTCGAAGCCGCGCTGCGGCACCGGCTACCTGCTGACTGACACCCTGCACGACGTAGTCGACCTCCGCGCATTCGTCGATGCGAGCGCTACGCTGCCGGCCGAAGTACGAAAGCGCGTGTTCCGCGCGCGAGCCGTCGCGCTCGGGCGGACGCTGCGGATGTTTCACGAGCGCGGGTTCGGCCATCGCGACATGAAGGCCGGCAACCTGCTGACGCCGTCATCGCTCGATGATCACCGCATCTGGTTCGTCGACTTGGCCGGCGTGCGGCGGCGATCACGCAACTCCCGAAAGCGCCGGGTCCGCGACCTCGCCCGCCTCTTCACCAGTTTCCTCAATCACCCCATGATCTCGAACAGCGACCGCCTGCGGGTGCTCCAGGCCTATCGCGGGCCGGGAACACGCGCGAAGGCGGGCTGCGCACGATGGTGGCGGGAGATAGGCGATGCGGGCAATGAAATTGCCTCGGGGATTCTCCGCCGGGGGAGGCCGGTCGGTTGAAGTTCCCCCCGAACGCAGGACGAATTACACTCGGAGCCGTCCACCGAAGCCGACGAGATCATCGCTGATGCGGCAGGAGCCCAGCAACCACCGGAGTCGTGCCGCGGCCCGGTCGTGCGCCGCGGTGCTGACGCTCGCGCTGGGAATCGGCTGCCAGTCGCTCAAGTCGGTCACGCCCGCCAAGACCGACATCTTCGCCCCCGAAGTCGCACCCGCCTGGCCGGGCAAGCACACGCAGCGCGTCTCGCAGTACGTGTTCTTCGCCGACTTCGATCTGAAGAAGGAAGACCCGCTCTTCAAGGAACTCTCGGAGTTGCGCGAGACGGTGGTCCGCGAACTGCAACTGCCGCCGTCCAACGTCGTCATCCAGGTGTACCTGTTCGAGGACCGCGAGAAGTACGAGAAGTTTATGCGGGCGCGATACCCCGATCTTCCGAAGCGGCGGGCGTTCTTCGTTGCCCAGCCGAAGAGCGTCGGGGCCAGCGACGAGTTGCTCGTCTTCACGTTTTGGGGCGACCGCGTCCGGCAGGACCTCCGCCACGAACTCACACACGCCATCCTGCACTCGTCACTTAAGGACGTGCCGCTCTGGCTCGACGAGGGGCTCGCCGAGTTTTATGAGCTTCCGCCGGACTCCGATGGCGTGAACATCAAGCACCTCGAGGAATTGCGGCGCGGGCCGTTCACACCCGACCTCGCCCGGCTCGAGCAACTGACGCAGGTGCAGCAGATGTCGCCGGCCGAGTACCGCGAGGCCTGGGCCTGGACGCACCTGATGCTCCGTGGTTCACCTACGGGCCGGCAGGCGTTGCTCGCCTACCTGCAGCAATTGCGGACGACGCCGAACCCGGGGCCGCTCAACGTGAAACTCGCGCCCGGCATGGCCCAGCCGGCCGAGGCGCTGCAGACCCACCTGCGCCAACTCTCCAAGGCCGCCGCGTCGGCTCAATAAACTGCCTGCATGATCGACTTCGTACACGACACGTCACTCTCGGCCTCGCCGGCCACCGTCTTCGAGTTTCTCCTCAACGTGCGGAACCTGCCCCGGGTAATGCCGCCCTCGCCGAAGGTGACGGTCGTCGATGCGCCGCCCCGGCTGCAACTGGGCTCGGTGTTCACCGTCGTGCTGCGCAAGTTCGGTATCGGGCAGAAGGTCGTCAGCGAGGTCGTGAAGTTCGAAGACGGCGTAAGCTTCACCGACATCCAGATTGCCGGGCCGTTCGCCCGCTGGGAGCACACGCACACCGTGACGCCCGCGCCCGGCGGTTGCTCGATGCGCGACCGCATCATCATCGATCCGCCGCGGGGACTTCTGGGCTGGATTCTCACCGAACGCCGGCTGCAAGCCGATCTGGCGTCAAGCTTCGCCTGGCGGGATCAGGCGTTCCGCAAGATCCTGGCGGCGGGGTGACGGTGGCGCGGGGTGTTGGGTGTCAGGTGTCAGGTGTCGGGAGGACAAGCCGATCGCGGCTCCGCCACAAGTATTGATCCCGTATTGGCGAGCGTCGATGCGTGAGCACGACGTGGAGGCGCAAGCCCCTCCGCTATCGACGATGTAGAATTCCAACATGACGATCGACGACTTCATTTGGCCCGACGATCGGGTGGAGTACATCGCCCGCCACGGCGTCTTGCCGGAGGAAGTTGAACAGGTTTGTTTTGGTAAGTCGCTGGTTCTTCGGGCCAAATCCGGGGATGAGAATCCGGTATAGTTCATCATGGGGCAGACCGAGGCCGGCCGGTATCTGTTCTGCGTGGTCATTCGATTTCCCGACGGCAACGGCTATCCGGTGACGGCCCGCGAGATGACGACGAATGAGAAGCGTCGATTCCGACAATGGAAGAACCGATGAAGAAATCGAAGCTGCCGCATGCCGACTCAATTCGTGAACTGGCCGAGTTCTGCGACACCCACGACGTGACCGATTTCGAGGATGAACTCGAAGAGGTCACGGAACCGGTCTTTGTTCGTGGCAATGCAATCAAGGTGCCGCTGGAATCGGTCGAAGCCGAGGCCGTGGAAAAGATCGCGAAGGCGAACGGTATTACCAGTTGTCAGCTCGTACGACAATGGGTGCTTCAAAACCTCCCGCAAAAGGCGACGCATTGAGCCACGCGGAGCAGTTGACGGCTCGCGCATTATGGTACTTCGAGTCCTTGTGTTTCCACGCGACCGGCCCGACGTCAGAGCGTTAGGCGTTTGACGGAGGAGGGCGAGCGCAATGAACAGGCGGATAGGCGCTTTGTTGTGGATTCTGTTGCTGGTCGCACCAGTGATATTGGCTGTTTTGTTCTACGTGTGGGTGGGTGTGTGCATGCTAATCCCGCCGCTCGGGGAGGCTGGGAACTAAACGCAGTCAACCGATCCGAGCCGAATCGGGCCATCCCTGCAAAAGTAATGACCCTGCACTCCAAGTCGCCACGGGATTCCGATTCGTGAATTCACCGGCCTGGCGGCAACCGTCGTCCATCGAGACGAGGTCATTCGGCTGTTGCATTTCGAAACCGAGGACTTCCCGCGACGTTCACGCCCTCGCGCAAGACCTCTTCGCCTTACCGCTGGCCTTGCTGCGATTTGTGGCGTAACCTCACCGGACCCCCGCAGATTCGCACTCCCGGAGGCGGTCCCGTGCTTGCCGACGCCATTTCGCACTATCACGACCTGCTCACGCCGACGCTCGCCGCCGACGCCCAGGCCCATCTCGATCATCAAACCCGCTCGCGCGGGATGCTGTTCGGCACCCGTCCGGTCTGCTCCGTGCTCCGGCCGCGGTTCCTCTCGCCAGACCAGTACCGCTTCCTCTGCGGCGCGGTCCGCCGGATCGCCGGCGCGTTCTCCAAGATCTACCAGGCGGGCATCGCCGACGCCGACTTCCGCAAGCAGTTCCGCATGACCCCGGCCGAGGAGACGCTGATCTCCTACGACCCGGGATTCACCGATCCGAGCCCGACGAGCCGACTCGACTCGTTCTTCGTGAGCGAAAACGAGTTGAAGTTCACGGAGTACAACTCGGAGACCCCAGCCGGCGCGGGCTACAACGACGTGCTCACCGACATGTTCTGGGGCTCGCCCGCCCTCGCCGCGTTCCGCCGGAAGTACCAGGTCCGCCCGCTGCCCTCCCGGCCCCACGTGCTCGACGCCCTGATGGGCTCGTTCGCGCAGTGGCAGGGCAACACCTCGACGCCGCCAAGGATCGCGATCGTCGACTGGTCCGACGTGCCGACGCAGTCGGAGTTCCTGATCTTCCAAAGATTCTTCCACGAGAACGGTCTGGAGTGCCGGATCGTGGAGCCGCGAGAGATCGAATACGACGGCAAGACACTGCGGGCCGGGGACTATGCGTTCAACCTCATCTACAAGCGGGTGCTGATCAGCGAACTGGTCGACCGCGACGGTCTCGACCATCCCATCATCCGCGCCGTTCGCGACGGGAAGTGCTGCTTCGTCAACGGCTTCCGCTGCAAGCTCCTGTTCAAGAAAGCGAGCTTTGCCGTGCTCTCCGACGAGCGCAACGCCCGGCTCCTCTCCGGCGACGAGCAGTCGGCCGTCGACGCGTTCATCCCGTGGACCCGCGTACTCGAGGAGCGCAAGACCCAGTTTCACGGGAAGGCCATTGATCTCGTACCGTTTGCGATGGAGAACAAGGACCGGCTCGTCCTCAAGCCGAACGACGACTACGGCGGCCACGGCATCACGCTGGGCTGGACGGCCGACGCAGCGACGTGGGAGGCGGCCGTGAAGCACGCACTCACGACGCCGTACGTGGTCCAGGAGAAAGTCAGCCTGCCCCGCGAAGTGTTTCCCGGATTCGAAAACGGGAAGCTGATGTTCCTCGACCGGATGCTCGACACCAACCCGTTCGTGCTGTTCTCGTCAGAGATGGACGCGTGCCTGACGCGGATCTCAACCGAAGCGCTGCTCAACGTCACGGCCGGCGGGGGCTCCACGGTACCCACGGTGGTGGTCGAACCCCGCTGATTCGCGGCTGATTCGGCACAGACGGCCCCGGACCGGGCGGTTTCGCCGCAAGATCGGCTGACCGCGGGCGCGGTGCGACTATATCTAAGCTATCGGCGGTGTATCCGTTCAGACTCGACCGCCGCGGGAGACGACCGACCCATGAAACCTCCGTCACTGACGATCGGCATCGAAGAAGAATATCAGATCATCGACCCGCACACGCGGGAGCTCAAATCGTACATCACGCAGTTCCTCGAGCAGGGGAAGATGCAGATGCGCGAGTCGGTGAAAGCCGAGCTGCATCAGTCGATGGTCGAAGTCGGCACCGAAGTCTGCAAGACGCCCGGCGAAGCACGGCAGGAGATCATCCGACTCCGCGGCGAGATCATCCGCCTGGCCGAGAAGAACGGCCTCGTCATCGCGGCCGCGGGCACCCACCCGTTCTCCCTATGGATGCAGCAGGAGATCACGCCGTTCGAGCGTTACATCGGCGTGAAACAGGACATGGCCGACCTGGCCCAGCAACTGCTGATTTTCGGCACCCACGTCCACATTGGCATCGAAGACCGCGACTTCCTGATCGACGCGATGAACGTCTCGCGGTACTTCATGCCGCACGTGCTGTGCCTGGCCGCCAGCTCGCCGTTCTGGGAAGGGCGCAACACCGGCCTGCACTCCTACCGCAGTATCATCTTCCGCAGCTTCCCGCGGTCCGGCATTCCGCCGGTCTTCAATTCGTGGAACGAGCTGAACGGCCTCGTCGACACCCTCTCGAAGACCCGGTGCATCCCCGACGGCACCAAGCTCTGGTGGGACGTCCGGCCCAACTGGCGGTATCCCACGCTCGAATTCCGCATCTGCGACGTGTGTACCCGCGTCGAGGAAGCAGTCTGTATTGCCGCCATCTTCCAGGCGATCATCGCCAAGCTCTGGAAGCTCCGCCGGGATAACCTCTCGTTCCGCACCTACCCCACGGCCCTGATCGAAGAGAACAAGTGGCGGGCGGTCCGTTACGGGCTCGACGGCAAACTGCTCGACCTGGGCAAGCAGAAGGAAGTGCCGGCCCGCGAACTCATCCGCGAGCTGATTTACTGGTTCCTCGCCGACGTCGTCGACGAACTCGGTACCCGGCAGGAAGTGGAATACGCGTTCAAGATCCTCGAAGAGGGCTCGAGCGCGGATCGGCAGGTCGAGGTGTACGAGAAGTCCGGCCAGGATCTGAAGGCTGTCGTCGATCACGTCGTGGCGGAAACCCGCCACGGCGTGTGCTGAGCCGCTTTCCGCTATCTGCTTTCCGCTATCCGCCAGATAGCGGGGCGGCTTGGGACAACGTGGGCGGTATCGCTACGTCCCGCCTGCAATCTGCCAACTGCATTCTGCAATCTGACGAGCTGTGTCAGGTCCGGGGGCGACGCTGATACATCTTGAGGATGTCGGCCGCGGCCGAGCGGGTGTCGGCCTCGGCTGCCTTTTTCGGCTCGGGCTTCTTTTCGCCCTCGCCCGGCGGCTTGATCGCCCCCATCTCCATGATCGTGCTGCCCTCGGGCACCGGCGGCGCGGGACCGGTATCGCCTTCGAGCAGAAATGCCGCGAAGTCGTCGTCTTCCTCTTTCGCTTTTGTCTTCGGCTTGGCCGCGGCGGCCGGGGCGACCTTCACCGGTTCTTCCGACTCGATGCCGATCCGGAAATCCATCGGCCCGGCCTTGAGTACCGCGAGGTTCTTGACCTCGACCTCGCCGGAAACCGGCTCACCATTGACGAACGTGCCGTTGGTCGATCCGAAATCGCGGACGAAGACCTTGTTGCCGCGGAGAATTATGGCGCAGTGTTTCTTGCTGATCGCGGGGCTGCTGGGGCGCAACTGGCACTGGGGATCCCGGCCGATGACGAACTCCTGGCCGGCAATGGGGATCTCCCGCCCCTGATGCACTCCGCTGGCCACCACCAATTTCACCTTCATGGCAGGCGTCCCCCGCGTCGCGTCGTCGGTAGAATGCCGGTTCCCGCGTCCCCGTATCATATAGTCGGAGTCGGACCGCGTGCAAGCACCGTTTCATCGTACACTCACGATCGTGACCCTGGTTGTGACCGGGGCGTTACCGGGTTGCCGGTCGAATGTCGCGCCGCCCCCGCCGTTGCCGCTGGCTGGCGTCACGATCCGCGTCGCCGTGGCCGACGGACCCGCCCGCCGGGTATTCGAGCAGTTCGGCGGCGACTGGGCCCGTAACCGCGGCGCGATGCTCGTCGTCACCAACGAGCGCCCGGACATCCTGGCATTCCCGCCCGCCGAGTTGGGCAAACTCGTGGCCGAGGGCGCGCTGTCGCCACTGCCCGAATCACTGACCTCGGTCGGCTCGTTCACCGGCCTGGCCCGGCCCTACCGGTCCAACCTGCTGCGCTGGGGCGATACCGCCTTTGCCCTGCCCGTGATCGGCGACGCGACGCTCCTGATCTCCCGCACGTCGGCCGGCCCGCTGCCCAACTCCCTCCCCGCACTCCTGGAGCGGGCCAGAAGACTCTCCGACGAGCGAAAATCCCCCTGCCTTCCGCCCGTCGATGACGACGATTCGCTCGACCGCGAGTTCTTCACGATCGCGGCCGGCCTTGTCGTCGAACCCTATGTGCCGAGTACTGGCGCGAAGAAGACGGACTCCGGCGCGGATATCGTGCCGCGGTTCGCTTTCCACTTCGACACATTGACTGGTGAGCCGCTGATTGCCGGGCCGGGCTTCGTTGCCGCCTTGCAATGGCTCATCGACGCTCAACCTTACCGCGGCAAGTCGGGCTTCGGCAAAGACGGCGCGGAACTGGGCTTCGGCACGGTGAAAGACCTGGCCGCGCTTCGAGAAGCGGGCCGGGTGGGCGAGTTCACCGTCGGGCCGCCCCCGGCCGGGAAGTCGGGCGAACTCGTGCCCTATCTCGGCTCGACCGGTGTCGTCGCCGGCGTCACCAAGTCCGCGCAGCGACCCGAAGCGATGTATTCACTCCTGCGCCATCTGTGCGACTCCGAG
>JAIBBI010000210.1 GCA_019694755.1 Gemmataceae bacterium | reverse complement strand
GTTCGGGGTGGTGCTGACGTAGTTCAGCGGGTCGATCTCCTCGACCGTGTAGGCGCCGGGCGTCACGGCGTCGAAGCTGTACGCGCCGTTCGCGTCGGTGACCCGCGTGCGCTGGCCGTCCTCGCCGGCGAGGCGGACGTCGACGCCGGCGATGCCGTTCTCGCCCGCGTCCTGCACGCCGCTGCCGTTGAGGTCGTTGAAGACCACGCCGGAGATCGCGCCCGCGGCCTGGTCGCCGAAGTTCGCCGTCGCCGAGCCGCCGGCGGTGAGACTGACGTTGCGCACGTTCGGCGTGGTGCTGCTGTATCCGGAGGGATCGATCTCCTCGAGCGCGTAGCTGCCCGGGGTGACCTGGGCGAATTCATACGCCCCGCTGCTGCTCGTCGTCGTCGTGCGGCTGATCCCGCCGCCGGTCAGGCGCACGGTGACGCCGGTCAAACCGGACTCCGCGTCGTCGCGCGTGCCGTCACCATCGGTGTCGTCGAAGACGAGTCCGCGGATCGAACCCGCGAGTTGATCGCCAAAGACCACTTCGGCCACCGCGTCGGTCGTGACCGAAACCAGGCGCAGATCGGGCGTCGTGCTCGCGTAGCCCGCGAGGTTCCTTTCCTCGACGTAATACGTGCCGGCCGCCAGGCCGGCGAAGGTGAACGCGCCGTTCGCGTCGGACGCTGTCGTGCGCAATTCGGTCGTGCCGTCGAGCGCCAGCAGACGGATCGTCGCGCCCGCCAGTCCGGCTTCGCCCGTGCCACGTTGCCCGTCGTTGTTCAAATCATTGAAGACCACGCCCGCGAGGCTCACGTGGGCGACGATCTGGAATTGGCCGGTCGCCGAACCCTGGTAGTTCGCGTCGTCCACGGTCGCTTCCACCGGGTAGACGCCGACGGCCGAGGGCGCCGTGGGGCTGCCGTTGAACGTCAGTTGCACGCGCAGCCCGGCTGGCGTGACCGCGACTTCGGGCTGCTTCGGCGAGCCATCGAAGGTCTGCTGCAGTTGGCGCAGGACGAGCGTCGCCCGGCCCTTGTTCACGGTAAATTCGACTTCCACTGCCGGCGCCGGAAGGAACCCGTCGTTCCCCGACTGGGTGGCTTGCAGGCGAACGTGGCCCGCGCCCGTGGGCGTCAGGAGATTGCCCGTGATGGTCGCGGGACCGGAGAGCACGGTGAAAGTCACCGGCAGACCACTGCTCGCCGTCGCCAGCATCGGCGTCGGCGCCATGCCGAACACCACCGGCGGCACCGGCGCCAGGGTGATCGTTTGCGACCGCCGCGAGCCGGTGACCGGAATCGCTTCGCTGTCGGCCCGGCCGATCTCGTTGAGCACGCGCACCCAGAACGTCGTGGACGCCTCGGGCTTCGGCCCGCCGAAGGTCGGCGAATCCGTTCCCACCGGGTGACTCGTGTCGCCCGTGGCGCCTTCGTACCACTCGTAGTGCAGGGGATCCGTGCCGCTGGCGACGACGCCGAGCGTGAAACTTGTGCCGGCGGGATCCGGCGGCGCGATGATCAGGCGCGTGATCGTCGGCGGCGTGAGCACCTTCAACGCGACCGGCGTGGTGATGACTTCGGTGAAGGTGTTGTAGACGCGGACGGAGTAGAGTCCGGCATCTTCCTCGGTGACCGCGGCCAACGTGAAGGTGGCCTGCGTGGCGTTGGCGAGATCCTGGTCGCCCTTGCGCCACTGGAAGCTCGGGCTCGGAGTGCCCTCGGCGACGACGCGGAACGTCGCGGAACCTCCCGTCATCACCGTGAGTTCGGCGGGGGCCGAGACGATGCGCAACGGCGTGCCCACCTGGAGACGGAAGGATTCCAGACCGACCGGGAAGGCCGGCAGGGTCGGGGGTGAACCCGCGCCACCCGTGGTGACGGAGATCGTCTTGCTCGAACCCACTTTGCCGGCATTCGCCGCGGCTTGCGCGAAGGTTTCGCCACTCGAGCGTTCCCACGCGCGCACCTGCAGGAACGCCTTGCCACCCGGCGCCACGTTCGGCAGTGAGCGTTCTTCGGAACGGAAATAGCCAGCCGCCGTGTCGGTGCGGAAAGGCAACAGCCCGCCCACCGGGATCAGAGTCGACTCGCTCGGGCCCGCGAACAACTGGGCGACAAACGCCTCGCCGGAAAGCTTGGTCACGCCGTCGACGTCGTACACCGGCGCGTCGATGTTCAGCGGCAGGTGGCGGTTGACGAGGTAGACCGTGCCGCCGGTCGGACGGAAGTTCGCCTCGACGCGGCGATCCGCCGACATCGTGACGGTCGTGGGATTTACCGAGCCGGACAACGCACCGCCCCAGCTGACAAAGACATATCCAGGCGCCGCCACGGCTTCGACCGTGACGACCGTGCCGTTGGCATAAATCGACTTGAGCGGGCTCACCTTGATCTCGCCGCCGCTGGCGACGTAGGTCTCGAGCAGGAATCCCGGAACGCGCAGACGCGCGGACGTGCTTTCCACTGATCCGAGCGGATTCGAGACCCGCACGGTGTACAGGCCGACGTTGGCTTCACCCGCATTCGGGATCTCGAGCACCGCGCTCGTCTTGCCCGGAAGATCCACGCCGTCCTTGCGCCACTGATACGCGAGCGGCTCCGATCCCGCGGCGGTGACCTGGAAACGCGCGATCGCGCCCAAGGCGATATCCACCGATTTCGGGGCCGTCACGATGCGTGGCGCGGTGGGCGTTTCCTGGGTCAGCTTGAAAGCCGCCAAGCCCGTGGGCTGCGTGGGCGGGGTCAGGCCGCCACCGGCGGTCAACGTCAGCACCGCGCTCACCCCGGCCTTCCCGGCGGCCGCGCGCGCGGCTTCGTAGCTGGTGCCGGCGGACGCCTGCCACACCCGGATCTGGTAGAGCACGCGGGCACCCGGACGCGTGTTCGGAATGCCGCGCACGGAGTCGGTGCTGCTGTCGATGTAACCCGCGGCGGTCGCGGTGCGGAAAGGCTTGGTGCCGCCGACGGCGAGCAGTTCGCCACCCACCGGGGCGGCATAGAGCTGAGCGAGGAAGGCCGGCCCCTGCAGGCGCGTAGTGCCGTCGACGTCCGTGACGGGCGCGTCGATGCCCCCGCCGAAGTTCCGGAAGTCCACCGTGCCGAGTTCGCCCTGGTATTCGAACGCGGCGGTGACCGCGGCGTCGGCGGCCAGGGTCACGGTCGCCGGATTCAGCGAGCCGGTGATCGCCCCCGACCAACCCTTGAACTGGTACCCTGCGTTGGGGGTGGCCGTGAGCGTGACCACGGTTCCGCTCGGATACGCATTCGTCGTCGGGCTCACGACTTCCGTCGGACTCGGACTCAGCGCGACTTGTCCGCCCTCGCCGACCACCAGCGCCAGGAAAGCGCGGGCCGCCACGGTCACGGCGTCGCGCGTGGCGTCGCCCCCGGCGTTGGTGACGCGCAGGGAATACGTTCCCGCCGTCGCGGCGCTGGTTTCGTAAATGGCCGCCGTGGCCCCGGTGAGGTTGAGACCGTCCCGTCGCCACTGGTAGTTGAAGGGGCCCGTGCCTTGGACGACTGCTTCGAGACGGAGCGGGCTGCCGACGCGCGCTCCGGCGCTGACCAGGATGTTCGCGATTACCGGTCCGGCCGAGACATTGAGCTGGGCGGGGGTGCTGTCCACGAAGCCGGCGGTGTTCGACACGCGAACGAGGTAGCTGCCGACGTCGCCCGCGCTGACCGAGGCGATTTCAAAAATCCGGTTTGTCGCGTTGGGAATCGGCGTCGATCCCTTGCGCCATTGGTAGGCGAGCGGGGCGGTGCCGGTGGCCGTCACTTCGAAGTGTGCCTTGGCTCCCGTGCTTAGCGTGAGCGGCTGGGGCTGCGCGGTGATCTGCGGCTTCACGCCCAACTGCAGTTTGAACGAGAGCAGTCCCGTGAGCGGCGCCGGCAAGGTCGGCGGTTGGCCCAGGTTGCCCGTCGTCACCGAGAGAATCGTGCTCGCGCCGAATTTGCCCCCCGCGGTCACCGCGGCGTCGTAGCTCGGGCCGGCGGCGGCGGCCCAGGCACGCACCTGCACGAAGGCCCGGGAACCCGGGGCCACGGTCGGAATCGCACGAATGTCACCGGCGAAATATCCCGCGGCGTCGTCCGTCCGGAAGGCCACCGCCGGCCCGACCGCCGCCAGGGTGGATTCGCTCGGGCCACCCCAGAGCTGGGCGAGATAGGCTTCGCCTTCGAGCTAGGTCGAGCCGTCGACGTCGAAGATCGGCGCGTCGATGCCCGCATTCAAATTGCGATTCGCGAAATTCACCGTGCCGCCGACCGCGCGGAACGTCGCTTCGACGCGCTTGTGGCCGTTCATCGACAGCGTCGAAGGATTGACCGTGCCCGAGAGATCGCCGCCCCAGCCGGAGAATTCATACCCGCTGTCCGCGACCGCCTGGAGTTGGACGACCGTGTTCGGAGCATAAGTCGCCGCACTCGGCGTCGCGACGAGGTGACCGCCCGTGCCCGGCGCCAATTCGAGACCGTACTGCGTGCTGATCGTCACCGCGTCCCGCGTCACCGTGCCGCCCGCGCCCGTGACCTTTACCCGGTACGCTCCGGCTTCGGCGGACGCGACTTCATACACCGCGGCGGTCGCCCCGGAGAGGTCCACGCCATTGCGTTGCCACTGGAACGTGAAGGGACCCGTGCCCGTCACCACCACTTCGAGGCGGAGCGGACGCCCCACCAGCGGGGAGGCGCTGACCAGCAGATCAGTGATCGCCGGCAGCGGCGCGATGATCAACTCGGCGGCCGAACTTGTGGCCTTGCCGTACTTGTTGGTCACCAGCACTGAGTATTGGCCGGCGTCGGCGGACGTGACGTTGCGAAGTTCGAGCACCCGGGTCGTTCCGCCCGTGACATTGGCCACGCCTTTGCGCCACTGGTACACCAGCGGATCCGTGCCCGTCACGGTCACTTCGAACCGGGCCGTCGCTCCGGCGCCGACGGTGACCGACTTCGGTTGCGTCACGATCACGGGGCCGGAACTGAGCTGGAGTTGAAAGGATTTCAGATTCAGCAGCGGCAGGGGAGGGGTCAAACCGCCGCCGGTTGCCACCGTGAAGATCGTGCTCGTGCCCGCTTTGCCGCCGGCGGCCAGGGCGGCCTCGTAGGTGCTGCCCTTGGCGGCTTCCCACGCTCGGACCTGCGCGTAGGCGGTCCCATTCGCGGGCACCGTCGTGATGGTGCGGATCGTGTCCACCGTGCCGTCGGTATAGCCCGCCGCGGCGCCGGTGCGGAAATTGACCGGGACACCGATCTGGACGAGCGAGGCTTCATTGGGGCCGGCGTAGAGTGCGGCCTTGAACGCGCTGCCTTCGAGGCGGGTGGTG
>JAIBBI010000209.1 GCA_019694755.1 Gemmataceae bacterium | reverse complement strand
TACAGCACCGACGGCGGCGCGACCTGGCTGCCCGGCGGCGGTGCGGCCGGCACTCAGGTCACCGTCCCCGCCACGAGCACCGGCATCCAGGTCCGCGTGTCCACGATCCAGGACACCACCGACGAACCCGACGAAACGTTCACTCTCGGTGGTACCGCGATCAGCGGGTCAGTGACGGCCGTGAACAGCGGCACCGGCACGATCATCGACAACGATCCGGCTCCGACCATCACCATCGGCAACGGTAGCGCGGTCGAGGGCAATCAGGTCGTCTTCGGCGTGTCGCTCTCGAATCCGTCGTCGTCGGCCATCGTTCTCGATCTCACCGCAACCGGCGTCTCCGCCACCGCGGGCGTCGACTTCACCGCCAACAACTTCGAGTACAGCACCGACGGCGGCATCACATGGCTGCCCGGCGGCGGTGCGGTCGGTACCCAGGTCACCGTCCCCGCCACGAGCACCGGCATCCAGGTCCGCGTCAGTACGATCCAGGACACGACGGACGAACCGGATGAGACCTTCACCCTCGGCGGTACCGCGATCAGCGGTTCCGTAACGGCCGTGAACAGCGGCATCGGTACGATCTTCGACAACGATCCGCCGCCCACCATCACCATCGGCAACACGTCCGTCACCGAAGGCGGACTCGCGGTCTTCCCGGTCACGCTGTCCAACCCTTCGTCGACGCCGATTGTCATCAACCTCACCGCCACCGGTGGCACCGCCACCTCCGGCACCGATTACACACCCACCAACTTCCAGTACAGCACCGACGGCGGAGTGACATGGCTGCCCGGCGGTGGGCCCAACGGCACGCAAGTTACCGTCCCGGCCAATAGCACCGGCATTCAGGTCCGCGTGGCCACCGTCACCGACACCACCGACGAGCCGAACGAGACCTTCATGCTCACCGGCTCAGCCGTGAGCGGCGCGGTCACCGCCATCAATGCCGGCACCGGCACCATCATCGACGACGATCCTGCTCCGACTGTCACCATCGGTAACACGTCCGTCACCGAAGGCGGCCTCGCGGTCTTCCCCGTCACGCTCTCCAATCCCTCGTCGACGCCGATCGTCCTCAACCTCACGGCCACCGGTGGCACCGCCACTTCGGTTACCGACTACACGCCTACCAACTTCCAGTACAGCACCGACGGCGGCACCACCTGGTTGCCCGGCGGCGGGCCCAACGGCACGCAAGTTACCGTCCCGGCCAACAGTACCGGCATTCAGGTCCGCGTGGCCACCGTCTCCGACACCACCGACGAGCCGAACGAGACCTTCATGCTGACAGGTTCCGCCGTCAGCGGATCGGTCACCGCCATTAATGCCGGCACCGGCACCATCATCGACGACGATCCGGCCCCCACCGTCACCATCGGCAACACGTCCGTCACCGAAGGCGGACTCGCGGTCTTCCCGGTGACGCTGTCCAATCCGTCGTCGACGCCGATTGTCATCAACCTCACCGCGACCGGTGGCACTGCCACCAGCGGCACCGATTACACACCCACCAATTTTGAGTACAGCACCGATGGCGGCACCACCTGGCTGCCCGGCGGCGGGCCTAACGGCACGCAGGTTACCGTTCCCGCCAATAGCACCGGCATTCAGGTCCGCGTAGCCACTTTGCAGGATCCGGATGATGAACCGGCCGAGACGTTCCAGTTGACCGGTACCGCCGTGAGTGGTGCGGTGACTTCGATCGTCGCCGGCACCGGCACCATCATTGACGACGACCTTCCGGCCGGGCTGTTCGGGTTCGTCTTTGTCGATACCAACGCCAACGGCCTCCGCGATCCGGGCGAGGCGGGCATTCCCAACGTGCTGATCACGATCTCCGGGACGGCATTTGCGGGCCGACCGCAAGCCCGGCCGCTCGTGGCCGCCGACGTGCCGGGTGGTCAGCTCACGATCCTCACCGACGCAAACGGACGATGGGAGTTCCTGCCCATCCCCACCGGCACATACACGATCACCGAGTTGCAGCCGACTCGCTATCTCGACGGCAACGAGCAGAACGGCGACCCGAGCCCGGCCAACGGCATCGTAGTCGGCGACGACATGTTCTCGAACGTCATCCTGTCGGCCGTGCCGTACCGCGGGCCGTTCAACTTCGGCGAGCTGCCCCCGAGTTCGGTCGGCGGCAACGTGTACTTCGATGCCAACGCCAACGGCACGCAGGAAGCCGGCGAGTGGGGCATTGCGGGCGTTACCGTCCGGCTCACCGGGGCCGACGACCGCGGACCGATCGCCCCGCGGACCATCATCACCGGTTCGAGTGGCACGTTCCGCTTCACGGGATTGCGGCCCGGAAGCTACACGATTACCGAGACCCAGCCGCCTTCCTACGACAGCGGCGTGTCGTCGATCGGCACGCAGGGCGGGCTCGCCAACGGCGACGTGTTCACCTTCGTACTCGGTGCGGGCGTCAGCGGCTCGGCCAACAACTTCGCCGAGATACTCGGCGCGAACCGGCTCATCAGCAAGGAACAACTTCTGGCTTCGACCCCGGTCTTCGGAGCGGCCCTCGCCACGATGGACCCGAACAATCTTCCGCAGAGCCCGAGCTTTGCGAATGCCGTCGCGACGACGAAGCTCGCGCCCGCGACACCGCCACGCTACGTCGCCATCGGCGCGGGTGCTGGCGGCGGGCCGCACGTCCGCGTGTTCGACTACGGCACGGGCGTCGAGCGGTTCAGTTTCTACGCTTACGACGCCAGCTTCCACGGCGGCGTCCGCGTGGCCGTGGGTGATGTCAACGGCGACGGGACTTCCGACATCGTGACCGGGCCCGGCCCGGGCATGAGTCCCGTCATCAAGATCTTCAGTGGCGTCGACGGCAGCCTGCTCAGCCAGTTCACGGCGTTCACCGCCGGGTTTGCCGGCGGAGTCTCCGTGGCGACCGGGGACATCACCGGCGACGGCAAAGCCGAGATCATCGTCGGCGCGGGTCCGGGCGGCGGGCCGCACGTCCGCGTGTTCAACGGCACGGGCGGGATCGTTACTGAATCGTTCGCCTTTGCGGCGAGCTTCACCGGCGGCGTGAATGTGGCTGCGGGCGATGTCAACAGCGACGGCAAAGCCGACGTAATGGTGGCGGCAGGTCCGGGTGGCGGGCCGCACGTCCGCGTGTTCTCCGCCGGGCTGACGACCGTCATTCGCGACTTCTTCGCTTACGCCGCATCGTTCAATGGTGGTGTCAACCTCGCTTCGGGCGACATCAACGGCGACGGCGTCGCCGACATCATCACCGCACCCGCCTCCAACGGCGGGCCTCACGTCCGGGCGTTCAGCGGCGTCGACCTGTCAAGCCTGGCCAACCTGTTCGCCTACGCTCCGAGCTTCCTCGGTGGCGTGAACGTCGCCGCCCGCGACATCAATGGCGACGGTAGAGACGACATCATCACCGCGCCGGCCTCCAACTACCTCACCTACATCCGGCTCATCAACGCCGCGACGAACGACGACCTCGACGCATTCCTCGGCTACGCGCCTTCCTTCCGCGGCGGGGCGTACGTCGGGTAAGTCGAAGAACGAAAACGAAGCGGGCGGGCCGGACATCGCGTCCGACCCGCCCGCCGTGTTGTTGTTAATGTCACCGCGACTGCAGAATCACGGGTAGATCTTCGGCTTGTCGTCGGGGTTACCGCCTTGCAGCGATTCCCCGATCGCCTTGGCCATCGCCGCGGCAAGCTGATCGTTCGGCTGAAGCTTCACGACCTGATTCAGCAGGTCCACGGCCTTGGCCCGTTCGTCGAGCACGAGGGCGTGGTACGCGAGCAGGAACCGCGAAGCCGCGTCATTCGGCTTCGAGTCGACGAACGCCTTGAGATCGCGGAGCTGGGCCTCGTACGTCTTCGGGCTATCGTAGAGAGCCTTCACCGTGTCCCAGTTCCACCCCGGGCCGACGGCGAGGACCGAGTAGATCACCGCAGCCGCCTCGGAGTAGTTTTTCTGTGCAAACAACGTCAGCGACCGCATCTCGTGCAGGGCCGCGTCGTTCGGCAGTACGCCGATCGCCTCGTCGACGACCTTCTGGGCCTCGGCAAACTTGCCGCCCTTGAACGCATCGCGGGCCTTGTCGAACAGCATCCCCGCCTGCTTCACCTTCGGGTCGATCTCCGGGTCCGGGACCTTGTCGGAAGTCGTGGTGTCCGAGGGGATCACGGGCGACGCGACTGGGCCGGCCGACGGTGTCGACGACTCGATGATGATCGGCGACGACTCGACGTATACCGGCACGGGTTGACTGTAGTTGAAGACGATCGGTGTTGTCGGCTCGACGAAGTACGGGTTCACGAACGCGGCTGAACTGCCGAGCAGCCAGCCGGAAGTGAACGCGCCGGTGGTGGACCACCAGACGGGTCCGTTCCAACGCCAGCCGCCATAGAACCAGTTGCCGTAGTACGGCGGGTAGCCGCCGTGCCAGAAGTTGCCGCCGTAACCGCAGCCGAAGCCGTCGCCCCAGCGGCTGCCCGCGCCCCAACCGTTCTGCCAACGCCAATTGTTGTAATTGATGTTGTTATTGTTGAGGTTGATGTTGTTGAAGTTGTTATTGTTACCCCAGTTGCCTCCGGGGCGGTTGCCCCAGTTTGGCCTGTCATTCCAGTTCGGTCTGTTGTTCCAGTTCGGTCTGTCGTTCCAATCAGGCCGATTCCAATTCGGTCTGTTGCCCCAGTCCGGTCTGTTGTTCCAGTCCGGCCGATCGTTGGGTCGGTTGGGGAAAGACGGCAAAGTGGTCGGTCGGTCGCCAATCCCTGGTCGGTCGCCGATCCCGGGCCGATTTCCGCCGATTCCGGGCCGATCCACGACGCCGGGTAGCGTCGTCGGACGGTCGCCGATGCCCGGCCGGTTGCCAATGCCACCGCCGGGTCGATCGACCACACCGGGCAGGGTTGTCGGCCGATCACCGATCCCCGGTCGGTTCCCGCCGATGCCGATGCCACCACCCGGGCGATCCAGTCCGCCACCGGGCCGGGTGATGTTACCGGGCAACGTTGTCGGACGGTCCAGTCCGCCGCCCGGACGGTTGATGTTACCCGGCAAAGTCGTAGGTCGGTCGTACCCGCCGCCGGGGCGGGTCGTCGGCCGATTGGGAATCTGCGGGCGAGCACCGCCCGCATTTCCGGGAAGCGTCTGCGGACGGTTGGGAAATTGCGGCCGGTTCGCGCCGCCGTTGCCGGGCAAGGTCGTCGGGCGATTCGGGACCTGCGGTCGGTTGATGGCGCCGGGGTTCGGCCGATTGATCTGCCCCGGATTTGGTCGGTTGATGGCGCCGGGGTTCGGTCGGGTCATCTGGCCGGGGTTGGGACGGTTCATCCCGCCGGCCGCGGGTCGCTGCGGTGCGGAGGGTCGCGCCATAGGCGCGGAGG
>JAIBBI010000208.1 GCA_019694755.1 Gemmataceae bacterium | reverse complement strand
TGTGGCGGTAGCGGGCGTTACCCGCCGTTGTTTCTTTCGATGTCGATCAACAGACTGTCCTGCCAACTCGCGATGTCTTCGATCGGTTCGACGTGGACGATCACCTCGGCATCGGGGACGACCGCTTCGATCCCCGCCGTGATCTCGTCGCCGTAGGCGTGAGCTTCGCCGACACTGAGTGAGCCGGGCACGAGCAGGTGGAAGTCGACGAACGGCCGATTGCCCGCCTGCCGGGTCCGGAGGGCGTGAAAGGCACAGTCGGGGCGCATGCGCAGTTCGATCGCGTTGCGGATGCGGGTCTGCACGTCGGGGGCGAGGGCGCGGTCCATGAGCCCGTCGAACGAACGCCGCATCAGGCTTGCGCCCGTGTAGAGAATGACGACTGCCATGATGAGGCCGCACACCGGGTCGAGAATCTGCAATCCGGTAATGCGGACGAGGGCGACCCCGGCCACCACAGCGACAGACGTCCAGACGTCGGTCATCAGGTGCTGGCCGTCGGCCTCGACGATCAGCGAGTCGTACTTCCGGCCGACGCGGAGCAACCACCGCGCGACGACGAGGTTCACGCCCGACGCGACCAGCGAAATTCCGGTACCGATTTCCAGCCGCTCGAGTTCAACGGGGTTGTAGATCCGGTGGACGGCGAACGCGGCCGTGCCGATCCCGGCCACGGCGACCAGCGTGCCTTCCAGGCCGCTCGAGAAGAACACGATCTTTTCGTGGCCGTAGGTGTGGTCGGCATCGACGGGCCGGGCCGCGTACCAGAGCGACGCCATCGCGGTGATCGAGGCCGCGAGGTTGACGAACGACTCGGCCGCGTCGGAGAACAGGCCGACCGACCCCGTAATGAAGTAAGCGCCGAATTTCAGGACGAGCGTAGTCACCGCGGCCGCGATGGCGGCATAAATGGGACGCAGCAGATGTTGTGGCGCGGAGGACACGGTGACCCCGAAGACTTCGGAAGGTTGTCTTCGGGATCACCGCGGTATTCGGCAAGGCGATGTCACTTCCAGCGAAACGCCGTCAGGGCGTTCAACTCGCGGACGTAAATGTTGTCCCCGGCCACGGCGAGGTGGGCCCAGCACTCCTGCTTGCTGATCGAGCGTGTATCGATTTCATCGTACTTCTCGGCATTGGCGCGGAGCAGGAAGAGCTTGCCGCGCTCGTCGAGCGCGAGGATTTTGTTGCCGTTGGCCACGAGATTCCAGTACTTCCCGTACGACTTGTCCGTCATCCACGCCGTCTTACCCGTCTTCAGGTCGACGCAGGCGATCCGCTGATTGCGAAGGTGAAGGTAGGCGTGGCCGTCGATAACGACGGGGGTCGACATGTAACCCTCGATCTTGTTGGTCCATGCGGGGGTTACGGAGTACTTCCCGCCCTCCGCGTTGGTCAGGTCGAATCGAAGGGTCTTGCCGCCGTACGCGCTCGTGAACAGCCCGCCCTCATGGACAACCGGCGTCAGGATGTTCATACCGCGGGTGGCCTGAACGGGCTGCTGCCAGAGGACTTCGCCCGATTCGGGGTCGACGCCGGCAAGGTTTTCCCGGGTCTGCACCAAAAGTTGCCGGCGACCCGCCACCTGGGCCATCATGGGCGATGAGAACGCGCTGCCGTACATGCCGCCGGCATCCTTGAGGCACCGCCAGACTTCCTTGCCGGTCTTCTTGTCGAGCTTGAAGCAACTGGCACCGGCCTGCACGTACACGAAGTCGCCGTCGACGAGCGGCGAACAGACGAATCCGAAATCCGGGAGTGGAGTGCTGAACTTGGTGACGAAGTCGACCCGCCAGAGTTCCTTGCCGTCGGCGCCGCTCAGGCAGACCAGGACGTCGCGAATCCCGGCGACGTAGAGGTTTTCACCGTCGTAAGCCGGAGTAGACCGGATCCAACTGCCGTTGGCCCGAGCAAAAAACGGTACACTGATGGACCCGGGCCAGCGAGCCTGCCATAAGGTCTTGCCGGTCGCCCGGTCGAGTGCGGTAACGACTTCTTCTGTTTTGTCTTTTGTTTCCGTCGTGAAAACGCGGTCTTCGGTGACGATGGGC
This sequence comes from Gemmataceae bacterium, assembly GCA_019694755.1. Classification (GTDB taxonomy): domain Bacteria; phylum Planctomycetota; class Planctomycetia; order Gemmatales; family Gemmataceae; genus JAIBBI01. The sequence goes on along the minus strand of JAIBBI010000208.1, from coordinate 3,327 downwards.
CCGGAATAACTGGGGCCGAACTCGACGCGCCAGAGTTGCTGAAGGGCCGGTTCCTCAAGGCTGTCGGGCCAGGCGAGACCTTTCACCTGCCCGTCGCGGGTCGGGCCACGCCACTGGGGCCAGGGTGCGTCTGCAGACCGGGCAAAGCCGGCGATCAACAGCAGGACTGTCAGCGACGAGCGAATCATGAAATTCTCCGAGTGTTCGGTGATGGCTCGAATCACGACCCCGACAGTTCCGCGCGGAGCTTGTCAAGGGCCGTCGCCTGGACCTGGCGGACGCGCTCTTTCGAAAGGCCGAGTTCCTTGCCGACCCGCTCCAGAGTTTGGCTCGGCAGTGTTCCGGTGAGGTTGAACCGCCGGCCGATAATCGCTTTCTCGCGATCGGTGAGCAACGGATGGTCGGCCCGCAAGTAAATGTCCAATCGCGGCATCCCCGACCATCGATCCGGCTCGGCATGGCCGCCCGATTCCGTCTCGCCGACGGCATCCAGGGGCAATGACCTCGAAAGCCAATCGGTGCTCATCCGTTGCGACAATCGGGAAAGCGCCCGGATGAGGCATGTGAACGCATAGGTGCTGAAGCGGATGCCCATCCAGGGGTTGTATGCGGCAATCGCCTGAATGAGAACAATGTGGCAGTCTCCGATCAGGTCGTCGGCCCGGTTCGAGGTCGCCATGCAGCGTCGCACTGCGCGGAAGACCAACTTGCGGTTGCCGAGAACGATCTTGTCCCGCAGGTCGTAGTAACGGAGCCGCCAGCGGGTCGCGTCACTCTGCTTTCGGGCCGTGTGGACGCGCCAGCCGGCGTAGTGCATCCGTCGGGCGAGGTCCCGGGTGACATCGTCGGGCATGTACGTCTCGGCGATCTTCTGTTCGTCGATGGTCGGCGTGCCGCCGTACTCGCTCAACCCGGCATGCCCGGGAAACGACTCGTGGTAAAGGTACTTTGGCAGGTCGGCCGTGGGCTTGGCCGGTCCGGTGGAAAGTCGGGCAAGTCGCGAAACCGGTGTCATGGCAGGAGCCTCTTGGAGCATGGCCGATTGTGGAAACGTCCAAAACGTCCACTTTAATCGTAATGCCCCGGTCCGGCGTGTCAAGGAGAATCTCCGAAAATGCCTGCGCAATCCGAACTGGCTCGGGCCGGCCGGGCGGCGATCGGCGAAAACAACCAAATTCCCGTGGTGGTCCGGACTCGACTTTTTCTTGTCGGATTCGCTATCATGGGAGCGAGATGAGTCAGAGTGAGCCGAAACCCGAGGTCCGTTACGTCAGCACGTCCGAAGTGTCGGCCGCGCTCGGCGTATCAGTCACCACTGTCAAACGGTGGGTGGACGACGGTATTCTCCCGGCCCACAAGACTGCCGGGGGGCACCGCAAACTTCTGTACTCCGATGTCGTCCGCCTGGCCCGTGACGGCCCGCTGCCGCAGGCCGACCTTACTCGCCTGGAATCACCCCGACCCCGCCGCACGCCCCGACCGGCCGACGAACTTGTCGAACGGCTCACGTCCGCACTGCGGACTGGCGATCAACTTCAGATCCGATCCGTACTCCTCGGCGCGTACCACGCGGGCCTGCCGATCGATCAATTGGCCGACACCGTGCTGGCCCCGGCCATGGCGCGGATCGGCCACGAGTGGGAGGCCGGGCGGATCGATGTGCTTCACGAGCACCGCGGCACGCAACTGGTCGCGGCGACGCTTTACGAGTTGAAAGCGATCGTCGACCGCCAGGCGGAGCGGGAGCGGCCCATCGCCGTTGGCGGCGCGATTGAGCAGGACCAATACCTCCTGCCTTCGCTGCTGGCGCAGACGGCTCTTCTGGATCAGGGATGGAACGCAGTGAATCTAGGCCCGAACACGCCCTTCCATTCCTTCCGTAAAGCCGTTGAGGAGTATGGCCCGAAACTGATGTGGATTTCGGTCAGTTACCTGCCCGATGTGGAGAAGTTCGAAAAGGAATACAGGGAGTTCTACCGCGAAGCCGAGCGGCAAGGTGTGGCAGTCGCCATCGGCGGACATGCATTGCCACGCGACGTTCGGGCGAGAATCCCCTACACGGCCCACGGCGACGGATTAGGCCATCTCGTGGCATTTGCGAGGACTCTGCACGTTCGGCCGAAGCCGCCCAAACGGGGCCGACCTGCCCGCGTCCAGTCTATCTGATCAAACTCGGCGCATGAAAAAAGGGGCGGCCCGACTCGTGTCGGACCGCCCCGTCTGCTTGTTATTTGTCCTCGTCCGGCTTCGCGTCCGGCTTGGCTTCGGGCTTGTCGTCTTTCTCCTCCTTGTCGTCCTTCGGCTCCGTGGTCATGCGGGCCGAATTCGGCTTGGCCTTGGGCGCGACCTTTTCCAAGTCCTCAATCGTCTCGCCGCCCTTGATGGTGCAGAGGGCCTTGAACACATCGTCCGAGATGTTCTCCGAGATGAACCGCACGCTGCCGTCCATCATGATCACGTGGGTGCCCTTCTGGGCCCGGACGAGGAACGGCCGGACAGATCGCTGCTCGGGCGCGCCCATGATGGTCGCGCCGCCGCCGGCGATCCAGGGCCGCTGGAAGTTCGGGGCAACGCCGACGATCATGATCGTGTTCGAGACGCCGTCGGTCACGTCCTTCATCGGCGTCACTCGGTCGTAGCCGAAGGCCCCGAGTTTCTTGGCGACGGCGGGGTCATCGATCTTGTAATCACCGGCTTCCAGTCCGACGCCGGCCATGCCGACGTAGTGCGTCGCGCCCTGCACCCGGCTGCCGAGGCTATCGAGGCTGGCGTACCAGGTCTTTTCGGGGAACCGAGGGTCGAGGAATGGCGGGATGATGAGCGAGCCGGGCTTGAGGTTGCGCTCGTCTCTCCATGACTTGCCGCGCTCGATCTGCTTGTAGACGTCTTCGAGGCCGAGGTGCGGCAGCAGGCCTGCCATCCAACTGACGCGCTGTGAGGGCGGCCAGTTGCGGGCGAGTCGGCCGCCTGTGTTTTCCTCGCGCTGGAAGGTACCGCGGGGAATCGAGCCGCCTTCACGCCACTTGCCGAGCGAATCGGCCAGTTCTTTGTACATCGGAGTCGGGCTGGCCATGTCGGAAAGGCCACGCATCTTGGCGACAATTGCCTCCGAGACAGAGTAGATGCGGTCGTGCGAACGCTGGGGCAGGTTCAGTTCGCCTTCAACGAAGATGTAGCGCGATTTTCGCTTCAGGCGGACCTTGGAGGCCGGCCCTTCTTCGCCCGTCGAAGTGCCGGGAAGTCCGGGCCCGCCGCTCGGGGGCGGTGCGTCGCCGCCGCGACCGCCGCCGGCCGGGTTGCTGCCACCCGGGCCGCTGGGGCCGGCCG
>JAIBBI010000061.1 GCA_019694755.1 Gemmataceae bacterium | reverse complement strand
TTACGACATCGGCCGGCACCAGCACCAGCCGTTCGTCGCGCTCGAATACCTTCCCGGCGGCACGCTCCATTCCCGGGTCGGCAACCGGCCCCAGCCGCCCCGCGACGCGGCCGAGCTCGTCCGGCAACTCGCCCTCGCCGTCCAGCACGCCCACGAGTGTGGCGTCATCCACCGCGACCTGAAGCCCGCCAACATCCTGTTTGCCGAAGACGACACGCCGAAGATCGGCGACTTCGGCGCGGCCCGGATCACCGACATCGAGGGCGGGGCAGCCGGGCTGACCCAGGCCGGCGAAGTCATCGGCACGCCGGAATACATGGCCCCGGAGCAGGCCCGCGGCACGTTAAAGGAAATCGCTCCGCCGACGGACGTCTACGCGCTCGGGGCGGTGCTCTACCACATGCTGACCGGTCGGCCGCCCCACTCGGGGACCGACACGTTCGACGTGCTGAATTCGGTGATTCACCACGAGCCGCTCGCACCGCGCAAACTGGTGAACCGGATTCCCGTCGACCTGGAGACGATCTGCATCAAGGCAATGGCCAAGCGCCCGGCCGACCGGTATCCGACGGCCCAGGCCCTGGCCGACGACCTCGACCGGTTCCTGGCCGGCGAGTCGATCATGGCCAAACCGGAGCCGGTCGCCGCCCGGCTGTGGCGCAAGGCGCGGCGGAGGCCGCTCGTGTCGGGCCTGATCGCGGCGGTGTTCGCGGTGTCGATGGCCGGGTTGGCCGGCATCGTCTGGCAGTGGCAGGCGGCCCTCGCGGCAAGTACGCTGGCCCAGCAGAATGCCGAACGAGCCGTGCAGGAAAGCCGGATCAAGGAGCAGAGCCTATACCGCAGCCGAATCGCCCAGGCCGCACTGCTGATCGAGAACGGCGACAATTCCAAGGCGGCCGAGTTGCTCCAGATGTCGGCCGGTACGGCTCCCGGGCAGGGCGATCCCCGGCACTGGGAATGGCACCATCTCAACCGGCTGGGGAAGAACTTCCTCTGGCAACTGCCGACCGAGACGGCCAGCGGACAGAGCGCCTGGCCGCACTGCATGGCCGTGAGCCCGAGCGCCCGGCGGCTGGCGGTGTCGTGCGGCAACCCGTACCTCGGCGGCATCTGGGACAGCTACCAGCCCTGCACGCTCTACATCGTGGATGCCGAGACGGGCGAGATCGAGTCGACGGTACCGGACGTCTTCAAACACAAAATCTGGCAGTTGAAGTGGATCGACGAGAACCGCCTCGCGGTGATGTCGATGCCGCTCGGATACCGGGTACTCCACATACCCGACGGCGAGGTACTCTCCGCCGGCGGAGGAGAAGCTTACCTGCAGGGAGTGAAGTACGGCTACCAGGCAACGCTTTTGCCGGACGGAAGGTCGTTTGCACAGCTCACATCGAACGGGAGTATTACGGTCTTCGATACGGAGACCAACGCGGTGCTACGACAGATCGCGACGCCGGGGATCGGAACCCGGCTTTTCGAGGTGGATCAGCCCCGGACCGGCTCGTTGATCGGGTTGGAGACGACCGAGGGCACGGTCATCGTCGACAGCAAGGACGGTCGAACTGTGTTTTCCGTCCCGGGCCGGCACGTCGACGTGGTGTCCGTGGACCCTCGGATCGAAGTCATCGTTGTGCTCAGCATGCATGAGAAATGGCAGCCGGGCAAATTCGAAAATCATGCGACGAGGCTCGACTGTCACGAGTTGAAGTCCGGTCGCCGACTGTGGACTCATGAGCACGGCTATCTGCCGAACGCGAGCCAGCTCCAGATCAGCCCGGACGGATCGCGTGTGGCGTTCGTACCGGGTATCAATCCCCGCGCCATTGTGATGCGGGTCGCCGACGGTAGGGTCGAGTGCGAACTTCGCGGCCATTCCAACCGGATTCTCGACATGGGTTTCAGCCCGGACGGCAGGTCGCTGGCGACGGCCAGCAATGACGGTTCGGTCCGATACTGGTCGCTGGACGACGGCATCGAACGGTCCCGATTCCGCGGCCATGAAATCGGCGCGCGAAATCTCGTCTTCGACCCGAACGGCTGGCGGGTCTATTCCGGCGGGATGGACGGAAGGGTCATGGCGTGGGACCTGACCCGCGGCCGGTCCGACGGCGCGGCCCTGCCCAACATGCCGCTCGGCGTCTTGCAGGAACCGGTCGAAGGCGCGCTCTGGGGTGGCTTGTGGGCGTCCAATGATGGCCGGGTGCGCTTCCTGCTCACGCACACCGCGGAATATGTGACGATGCTGCCCCGGACGGGGACTGTCGAGTCGATCGTTCGGATCGAAGGGATCCACCGGCGCAGTGAAAAGTCGGCCGTCGATTTCGTGATCTCGGCCGACGGGGGATTGCTCCTCGGCCCCGACAACATGGCCGCGAACTGCCTGACGCTCTGGGACGGGCGCACCGGTTTGATGCTGCGTCGGTTTTCCGAGATCCGGGGGCGGGTGATCGCCACGGCGCTCAACGCGGACGCGACCCTGGCGGCAGTCGCCATCCGGGCCGATGAAAATGGCCAGGTGGTTCGCCGCATGACCGTGTACGAAACGGCGACTGGAAATGTCCGCTTCGAGCGGAATCTCGACGGCTACAACTACCAGTCGCTGTGTTTCGACGACCGCCGGCCCGTCCTTTATTGTGGCGTTACTTCGCTGGACTCCGTCCGGTCGGGGATCGACGTGGTCGATCTGACGACCGGTACCCACACGAACCATTCCGAGCGGCCGTCGTCCGGGATCCGGAACATTGCTTCCAACCCCGACGGCGAATCGCTTGCCTACATCGATTCCGACTCGGCCGGTGGTCCCAGGCTCGTGCTCGCCCGGCGGAACGACCTGGGTACGATCTGGTCGCAGCCTATTGTGGCCCGGACAGTCGGGCTGTCGTTCAGTACGGACGGGCGGCGGATTGCCATCGCCCGCTTCGACGATGCGGTCACGCTGTTCGACTCGGCCACCGGCACCGAGGTACTGCACAAATCGATCCCGACGCCGCGAAACGGCGACTACGCTTACCCGGCCCGGGCGGTGTTCACCAGCGACGGACGGTCGCTGGTCTCTTACCAGTCAGGCGGATTGCTTTCAATTTTCCAGACTGACGACTGGACGGCGACCGAGGCAAGGGCGCTCGACGAGCGCCGGGCCGAGGCCGCAACCGCGGCCTATTCGTACCACTTGCGCGAAGCGGCCATTCTCGCGGATCAACCCGACTCGTTCGCCTACCGGTTTCATGCCGGCTGGCTCGACCGCCTGCTCGCGCCGAACGAGTTCCTGCGCGAGCGGTGGGAGTGGATCCGCTCGAAGGGCCGGCGATGAACGCGCCGGCTTAGAAGTCGGTATCGATCAGGACTTCGCCCGCGTTCATGGTGCAGGCGGCGGCCAGGATCGTCAGCGGGATGTTCTCGCGGACGAAGGCGACGTGGCCATCGGCGAACAGGAAGTTGCAGCCGCCCGAGTGGAAGCTGAACGGTTCGTTGTCGTTCTTCCGGTTCATCCCGTAAATGCAGCCCGCGCCGGGGCCACCGCCCTCGGTCATGCCGTCGGCCGACGCGCCGTCGAGGCTGAACGGGCCTTCGCTGTCGACCCAGCCGATTCCCTGGTCGTTGGTCAGGGTCGCATTGGCCGAGCGGAGCCGGAAGACGAGCGGCCGGGCGGCACACTCGACGACCATGACCGTCGTTGAGGTTCCGTCGCCGATATCGGTCATCCGGACCTTGCTGTTGCGCGACATGACCGAGAATCGATTCGTCGACGTGTACAGCGGCGACGCCAAATGCGGATTGATCGACGCTGGCTGGACGCCCATGATGGCTTCGTAGTCGGTCGGCGCGATGGGATTGGTGAAGGTCATGGCTGGGCGGGGGCTCTTCGCCACGGCCGTCAGCACGTCCATGCGGGCGGGCACGCTGGGGCACTGGTACGTCCGCACGGGGACAGCGCCCGCCGTGGGATTGGTACCTTCCCACCAGTTCACGTTGAAGTCGTAGAGCTTCTGGAGGTTTTCCTGCTCGATGAAGGGAAGGGTGAGGGCACGCCAACCGACATACTTGCCGGCCGGGTTGCCGGGCCCCGCCGTGGTCCAACCGGACGCGGGAAACACCTTCAGGTTGTCGTGGAAGCCATGCAGCGACAGCCCGAGTTGCTTCAGGTTGTTCGAGCACTGGGCGCGATTGGCTGCTTCGCGGACCTTCTGCACGGCCGGCAGCAGCAGGCCGATCAGGATCGCGATGATGGCGATGACAACGAGGAGTTCGATGAGCGTGAATGCTCGGCGACGAAGCGACATGAGATGGGGCTCTCGAGGTGTGAACCCTCGAGCCGAAGCACCGAGCCACCGACCGGGGGCACAGGACCAATTGTCCCCGACGCGCAGGGGGCTGTCAACCGTCCTGATGAGAAAATGCGCAAGAGAAGGCCGACCGTACCGGCACAACGCGGTACGGTCGGCTCACGTGATTGATCCATTTCAGGCTTTGACGATCTGGCAGCCTTCGTCGCTGATCCCGGCCGTCGCGTTGCGGGTGTCGATGACCAGCCGGCTGTGGCGGACCAGTTGCCGGTAGTCTACGGTCGAGTGATCCGTCACGATGATCACGCAATCCTGTGACTCCAGGTACTCGTTCGTCAGCGGCTGACTGGTCAGGCGTTCGCCGGCCTTGCCGACCTTGAGCGTCGGCACGAACGGGTCGTGGTAGCTGACCTCGGCCCCGAGTTCTTCCAACGCCTCGATGATGGCGAAGGCCGGGGATTCCCGCGGGTCGTCGACGTCTTTCTTGTACGCAACGCCGAGCACCGCGATGCTCGAGCCCTTGACCGGTTTGCCGTGCCCGTTGAGCGCGACGGAAGTCCGCCGGACGACGTATTGCGGCATCTGCGTGTTCACTTCGCCGGCCAGTTCGATGAATTTGGTGTTCACGCCGACCCGGCGGGCCGCCCACGTGAGATAGAACGGATCGATCGGGATGCAGTGACCACCGAGGCCCGGGCCGGGGTAGAACGGCTGGAAGCCGAACGGCTTGGTGCGGGCCGCGCGGATCACTTCCCAGATGTCGATGTTCATCGCGTCGAAGACGACCTTCAGCTCATTCACGAGAGCGATGTTGACGGCGCGGTATGTGTTTTCGAGGATCTTGCACGCCTCGGCGACCCGGGCGTCGCTGACCGGTACGACGTCGTCGATGACGGCGGCGTACAGGTCGGCTGCGAGGTCGCGGCTGCGGTCGTCGATCCCGCCCACCACTTTCGGAATCGTCCGGGTGTTGAAGTGGTCGTTGCCCGGGTCCTCGCGCTCGGGGCTGAACGCCAGGAAGAAGTCGCGACCGGCGACGAGGCCCGATTGTTCCAGCACAGGGCGGAGCAATTCGTCGGTGGTGCCGGGGTAGGTCGTGGATTCGAGGATGATGAGTTGACCGGGCCGCAGCCGGCGGGCGAGCATCTTGCCCGTGGCGATCACGCAGCTCAGGTCCGGCTCGCGGGCGTCTGTGAGCGGGGTGGGCACGCAGATGATGACCACGTCGGTGCCGGCAAACTCGTCGGCCTCCGATGTGACTTGGAACTTTCCGGACTCGTTGAGGGCCTGGACGCGGACGGAATCGATGTGGCGGATGTAGCTGTCGCCGCGGTTCAGCGCGTCGATCTTGCGGGCGTCGGTGTCGAACCCGGTCACGCTGTAGCCGGCAAGGGCCAGGGCCTCGGCGAGCGGCAGCCCGACGTAGCCCAGGCCGACGATGCCGACCGTGGCGGTACGGGTGCGAATCCGATGGGCGATCCTGTCCGCGGGTGCGGCTTTGACTTTCACCGAGTTCATCGCGCCGGCTCTCCGTCGCCAGAGGGGGGCATCCTGCCCACCGCGTTAGTTTTTGGTCAGGGCACGCACGGCATCGGTGTCGTGCGGGGCGATGTCGGCCGGGCGGAGGCCGAATCGTCGGGCAATCTGCACGGCCTCGGCCGCTTCGTTCAAGCGACCGGCCTGTCGGTACACGACCGCCAGTTGGATGAACCGGGCGGCGGTCGGGGCGGCGTCGGCGGCTTCGCGGAGGTCGCGGATGCCGTCTTCGAATCGTCCGGCTGCCACCAGCAGTCGGCCCCGGGTATCGAGCAGGTCGTCGAGCGGCCCGTGGTCGTCGATGGCCTGATCGATCCGCCGGAGTGCGTCGGGTATCTTCGCCGGATCGCCGACAGCGGTCCATACCAAATTGTTGGCCGCGGGCAGGTTCTGAGGGTCGCGGGCGAGAATCGCCGTGTAGATCGCCTCGGCCTGGGCCGACCGCCGGGTCTGCTCGTAGAGGTCCGCCAGCGCGAGTTGCAGGGCGGCCGACTCGGGTTGTTCCCGCAGCATGCTCTTCAGCAAGCGTTCGACCGCTTGCGTCTGTTGCTCGGTCGCCGGGCCGCGGCGGAGAGCCGTCACGTAGGCCGCGGCCAACGCCTCGACAGAGAACTGCCCGCGGACCGACGGGTCGCGGAGCATGTCCAGCGCGTCACCCAGCTTGTCGGATTCGCCGAGCAGCGTGACCAATTGCAGCAGGGCCAGCGGGTCGCGGCCCAGCCCGGCCCGGTACCAACGGATCGCCGCGACTCGCACGGCCGTGGCTACGTCGGCGTTGCCGGCGAGCGGAAGACTATGCAGCCAGTCGAACGCGGCGTGCCCGCACCGGACTTGCCGGGCGGCGCGGTCGTTGCCGGCAGAGGCCGTCATGATGTACGTATCGAGCAGTTTCACTGCCCCGGCAGCATCCCCGGCGAGAGCCCGCGCGGCGGCCGATGTGAACACGGTCTCGACCTTGTCGGGACCCAGCGTGCGGAGCCGGGCTGCCAGCGACTCGGCTTCGGGCTTGCCGTCGCGGAGGCACTCCTGGGCGAGGAACAGCGCGATGGCATAGTCGGTGTTGGCCAGCGACTGGAGTTGCTGGATGATCTTCGTGTAAGTCGGGTTATCGAGATCGGCCCGGGCGAGGCGGGCCATCAGGATGAGGTCGTCGGGCTTCGGCTGGGCCAGTTCGGCGAGTCGGCGGCGGGCCTCCGAGCGGGCGTTGGCGGAGCCGGGCAGGGGCCGGCTGCGCTGGGCGGCATACACCGCGGCGATGGCCCGCTTGTCGTCGTCGTCGCCGGGATTGGCGGCGAGAAGCGCCAGCGATTTCTGGAACGCGGCCTGCGAGGGCTCGATGGTCAGATTCACGGCCAGCGTCCGGCGTGCCCAGACCTGGTCGGCCGGGGCCACTCCGCTCCGTGCGATCATCGCCTCGAGGTTCCGGCGTGCTTCGGTGATCCGGCCGGCCCGGAGCTCGGCTTCGATCTTCGCGCGGTCCGCGGTTGCGGTGGCGACGGCGACCGCCTCTTGTGGCCGACCCGCGGCCACCAGCACGATCGCCGCCCGGTCGGCCGGGAGGTTGCGCTGGGCCACCACGACCAGTTCGTTCACTCGATTCGTGTCCGCCTTCGCGGCATAGTAAGCGACGCGGGCCGACCACGCCTCGTCGGAGAGCGGAGCCATTTCGGTAGCCCGGGCGAACGCCTGCTCGGCGACCCGACCCGCCCCCTGTTCGCTCAGTGTCCGACCCAGCCACACAAGGTACGGCGCGCCGGCATAAGCGTTGGCCCGGATCAGCCGGTCGGCAAGGACCGGGCGGATCGATGCCGGTGCGGCCTGGAGCAACGCCACAATCGCCGGCCGGTGGGCGTCGAGCCGGAGCCGGTCGAAGACAGCCGACTCGGTCAGGAACACCTGGCGGGCGTTCGACGCATACAGTTCGGTGAACAGCCCGGCATGCGCCTGCGACAGGAGCCCGCCGTCGATGGCGAGGGCGTAATTCTTCTTCGCGGCGTCGTCGCGGTTCAGGATCTCGTCGGCCCGACCCAAGAGGTACAGCGAAACCGGGTCGGCGGCCTTCGATGCAACCAGTATCGAATGAGCTTGGGTGGCGTCACCCTGGCGGAGCAACTGCTCGCACTTCAGCCAGCGGGTCGTCCGCCCGGCCGGGCCTTCGATGGCGGCGATCTCGGCGAGCGCGGTTGTGTCCGTGGTGTTCATGCGGGCGATGGCCGCACGGGCGTCGATGTGATCGGGGCGGGTGGCCCGCAGGCGAGCCCATCCGTCGGCCGCGATCGCGGGATCGGTCGATCGGGTGAGCCGCTCGAGGACTCGCACGCGGTCCTCGGGGCTGAACTTGTCCATGCCGTCGACACAGGCCGCATAGACCTCGGCCGGGATGTTTGGCCGCCCTTGCGCCAGTTGCAGCCGGGCCAGGCGGAATTCGGCGGGTACGCCGAGTCGGCCCTCGGCTTCCGTCAGTACGTTGGCGGCCCGCTCGGGTCCGAACATCTCGTCGAGCAGGCGGACCCGCAGGGCAATGCCCTCGACGTGGTTGGGCCGGCGGGCGGTGAACTGTTCGATCAGCTTGAGAGCGTCGGCCGGGCGGGCCGTCATGCGCAGGAGTTGCACGCGGGCCAGCGCGGCGGCGGTGTGGACGTCGTCGCCACGGACGGGCTCCAGAGCCTTTTCCAGTTCCTTGATGGACGCGGCGCCGCCGCGTCGGCGGGCGGCATCCACGAAGTCGGACGTCGCCTCGATCGCGCCGCGGGCCGGCACATCGGGTCGCTGGAGCGCGGTGCGCAGTTCGGCGGCCGCGGCCGGGAAGTCGCCGGCGCGGGTCAGGCAGCGGGCGAACTCCAGACGGAAGAAGCCGCCCTGCGGGTCCGCGTCGAGGACCCGGCGATAGGCTTCGATTTCTTTCGGCGTGTCGGCAAGCCGCTCGTAGCACTGCGCGAGCAGATAGTTGGCCTGCCGGGCGAGGCCGGGCCGCTTGCTCGAGTTGGCCCGGAGCGTGTCGAGGGTCGTGGCTGCCTCAGCATACTGACCGCGGCTCAGCTGCAGCCGGGCCCGCAGGTAGTCGGCATTCCAGATGCGGTTGGGGTCGTTCTTCTTGGCTTTGTCGAGGTCATCTACGACTTGCGTCAGGGCGTCGATCCGGCCGTCGAGGGCGAGAATGTCGCCGAGGAGGGTCAGGGCGTCGGCGTCGCCGGGTCGCTCTTTCAGCATGGACTCGAGTTCGCCGGCCGCCTCGGTCGTCTTGCCTTCACACAGGAGCAGCCAGGCGAGGGTGCAAACGAGGGAGCTGTTCTTCGGAGCAAGCTTGCGGGCCCGGGCGAGATAGCCGCGTGCGCTGCTGTAGCGGCCCAGGGCCTGCTCGATCTCCCCGGCCGTCTGCAAGGTCGCGAGATCTTCGGGTGCGATGCGGACGGCCTCGGTGCATTCCGCGGTGGCTTCGGTCGCCTTGCCCTGCTCCTTGAACAGCTTGGCCAGCCCCAGATGAAGCTCGGCGTTGTCCGGGTTCAGGCGGATGGAGTCTTCCAGAACCTTGCGGGCGTCGTCGGGCCGTTGGAGTTGCTTGAACAGGAGCCCCGCATAGTCGAGCGCGGTCTCCGCCCGCTTCGGATTGAGCCGCAGCGACTTCTCGAAGTTACCGGCCGCCTCCTGCGGTTTGGCGATCGCCTCCTGGCAGTTGGCCAGGTCGGCGAGCAGGACCGGATCGTCGGGAGTTTCGACGAGGAGGCGTTCGAGGTGTTCGAGGCACTCGCCCCAGAGGCCCAGCTTGAGATTCAGGGCGGCGACCCGGCGGCGCAGGTCCGACCGCTTGGGGTCCATCTGCAGCGCCCGGTCGAGCAGCGTGGCGACGTATTTCTGCTGGCGCGGGCCGGCCGACTTCGACTCGATCCAGCCGGCGAGATCGACCATCACGGCGACATCGGTGTCGCGAAATTCGAGATACTGGTAGGCGAGGCGGATCGCCTCTTCGGTCTTTCCCTCGGCGACCGCGGTATCAATCTGGACGCGGATGTCGGACGCGATGCGGTCCAGTTGGAAGCGGTGGAGGTAGAAGACCCCGACCCCGACGAGGGTGAGGAATACGACAAGTCCGGCGGCGAACCGCAGGTTCAGTGTTCGCATGGCGGCCGATCGTGGTGAGGGGAAGCAGTCGTAGAGCGACCCCGGCCCGCCTCACGATTGAGACGGCCGGGGATCGCCGTAGTCGGTACAGTCTTACGCCTTCTTGCGGCGGACCACCCGGGCCAGACCCAGGGCCGGCAGGCCGAGCGCGGCCAGCGCGAGCGTCGCGGGTTCCGGGGTTTCGGTCGGGCCACCGCCGCCGCCGGCCGAAGGACGCGGCACGTCGGTGAACGTGATGCTGTCTTCGGTCTTGTTGTCGGAGTTGCGGTGCGTCCGGCTGGTGAACATGCCGTCGGCGGTCAGGTTCATCGTCGTGACGGCGGAAAAGTTCCCCGCGCCGACGCCGCCGTACACCGGGTCGCCGGTGTAGGTAAAGGTGATGTTGTCCTTGGTCGGGTCATCGATCGGCGAGACCAGGCCGGGATTCTTGCCCCACTTCTGAACGGTAGCGGTCCAGCCGTCCGGGGTCATGATCGAATTGGTCCCGGTCAGACCTTCGAAGTCGTAAATGGTGAAGAAGTCGCCCGACGAAATGTACTGATCCGTCGGGATCACTACCGAGTAAGTCCACCGGTAGTTGCCGGCTTCGGGCAACACGGTCACGTTGACGGGCAGCAGCCCGGCCTTCGCCGGAGCAACCAGCCCCAACATTCCGACCGCCGCCAGCAGGGCCGGCATCCATCGGGTTCGCAGCATCTCTCTCCTCCTTGGTCGTGGGGGGCGGCCTCTGCGGCCGGCCGTTTCTCGTCGATCCTCGACGGCGCTGCTCATCACGGTGCGGACTCGATCCGTCCGTCAATCGGGGGGCATACTAAACCCGGCCCCCACCCCCGTCAACCGCAATCATCCCCACCCGAAATCAGCCCGGTCGCCTCCGCCGGCCCGCGGCGGAAGTCTCATGATCCGCAAGGGCTTGCGCCGCGGCGGCGGCCACCGCGTCCGGCCCCGGCATCGACTTGAACCGCACCACCCGGGCCGATTCCGGCATCGTTTCCTCGTCGATCTGCAGCGAGGTTGCCAGGGCCAATACAAACGGCCTCTTCGAGTGCTTCTGCAGCCGTTCCACGTGTGCCTCCGCGCCGCCTTTTCTCCAGAACCCCAGAATCTCGAGCAACACCTCCCGCCCGGTCGATCGTTCCACGAGTCGGAAGTCCGGCACCCAGAAGTGCTCGCCCAGCGGCACCACTTCGGCCGCGTCGGCCAGTTCCCATTCCGCGATCTTCTTGCGAAACTGGCTCGCAAACATCTCGACCTCGGGCGGGACGTACACGCCCGTCTCCACATACCGGCTCGTCAGGCCCACGGAGTCGTCGAGAACGAACCGCTTGGGCTTCTTCTCCGGGCCCCATCGCAACTCCGCCGTGAGCGTGAACCGCTCCTCGTTGAGCACGGCCGGTAGAAACAGCGCGAGTTGCAGCCCGTACTTCTGCGTCGCGGAGAACATGCTGAGCGGGCCATCGAGCGTCAGCCGCCAGGTGTCGCTGCCGGCCCGGCTCGCCTCGCCGATCAGCCGGTGAAACTTGACGAGCCGGAGCAGCCGCCGCCACCGCGCCGGCGACACGCCGGTCAACTCGATCACCACGCGCGTCGCCTTGAGCACGACCGATTGCGCGAGCGCGACGTTGTACCGCTCCAGCAGTTGAACGGGCGTCATCGCCTCGACGGATTTCAGCCGCTGTTCGCTCTTCAGGTCCGCAAACAGGGCGTCGTCGACCTGTTCGGCCGCGAGGCCGAGCGCCTGCCCGGCCTCCGCAAGGACGCCGGCCCGGTCGAATGTGCCGGCAGACCGTGCGGCAAAGGCGGCGGCGAACACGACCGTCCGGACTTCGTCCGGGGCATGGGCCGACTCGACCGACCACTCGCAGCAGTCGTCGATCATCTTGAGCAGCCCCCGGCGGACGAACTGCCCGGGCTCCTCGCCGAACGCTTCGAGCAATGCCTGATCCAACTCGCCGCGGGTGCCGCCGACGGACGACGACACCAGACCGATCAGCGTGGCGGCGTCTTCCTGGAGCTTCGGGTCCAGCGCGTTGACGTACCGCGGGATGATCAGATCCCGGGAGAACTTGACCTGGACCAGTGCGCCGCTCAGCAACTGCGTGCCTCCGTGCCGGTGTCAGCGATATGCGCCGTGCTGCCGGCGGCGGTCGCTGGTGAATTCTTCCGACGTGCCCCGGCTGACGACTTCATAAAGAACGGCCTGCTTGCCATCGACTTTGCGCAGGAGCCGGCCCAGCCGTTGCACGTGCTCGCGCACGCTGCCGGTCCCGCTGAGAATGATACCGACGGCGGCCGCGGGCACGTCGACTCCTTCGTTCAGTACCTGGCTCGTCGCCAGCGCGGAGTATTCGCCCGAACGAAACCGGTCGAGCACTTCCTTCCGCTCGCGGGTCTTCGTCTGGTGGGTGATCGCGGGGATCAGGAACTTCCGGGCGATGGCGTACACGCTGGAGTTGTCGGCGGTGAAGATCAACGTGCGGGCGTTGCGGTGCCGCTCGAGCAGCATGCTCAACGTGTCGATCTTGGCCGGGGCGGCCAGCGCGAGCTTGCGCTGCTCCTGAAACGCCCGCCAGGCGATCGCCCCCTCGCGGGAGCGGGCCGACTCAATGATGAATCTTCGCAACCCGTCCGACCGGCCCAGCGACAGCCCGATGCCGGCGAGGAACCCGCGGTACGTCTCGCGACACTGGAGGTAGCGCTCTTGATCCTCGGGTGACAGGTCGACGTAGACGCGCTCGACGGTGTACTCGGCCAGGAACTCGCCGGTGAGCTCGCGGATGTCCTTGCGGTAGACCGTGGGGCCGATCAGATCGGGGTAAATGTGATCGAGGCCGTCGGCCCGTTCGGGCGTGGCCGTGAGCCCGAGTCGGAACGGTGCAAGCGCGCCGCGTGCGGCAACCTGCAAGGTCGGGCCCGGCAGGTGGTGGCATTCGTCGAAGACGAGCATGCCGAACCTGTCGGCCCACTTCTCGACGTAGATGTATGCCGAGTCGTAGGTCGTCACGGTGAGCGGTTGCAGGTCGTGGTGCCCGCCGCCCATCAGGCCGACCGGGTCGCCGAAGGCGCGGATCAGTTCCTCGTGCCACTGGTTCAAAAGGTCGAGCGTCGGTGTGACGACGAGCGTCGGCCGGGCCGTCCGGTGAATGGCGAGGATTGCGGTAAAGGTCTTTCCAGTGCCCGTCGGCAACACGACGACGCCGCGGCTGCCCCCGGCTTGCCAGGCGGCGACGCCCTCGCTCTGGTGCGGGAACGGCTCGCGCTCGGTTTTCAGGACCCAGTTGTGGACGCCCCACGCCCGGGCCCGATCGTCGACGGGGATGCTTCGCCGGCGGAGTTCCTCGATGATGAAGCGGTAGTTGCGCCCTTCGGCCCGGTGGGCCTTGGTCCGCACGTCCCAACTCATCCCGGGCAGGCTGGAGGCCAGGGCGTCGTCGGCCCCGGTGAGCAGGACGGTGCCGGCATCGTGCCGCAAAGACAGTTCTGGCTCGGCCATGGTGGGAGTCTATGGATGCCGGCCGGGGTCCGGTTACACCGGTCAGGCAAGATAGGCAGATGATCCGGGCATGGGATCACGGCCATTCCGACTACACTCGCACGCCGGGCCGGAGTTTTTCTCCAGCCAGCACTTTCATTCCGGGCGTCAAATAAGGCAAAATAATAGGGTACAGTTAGACGACCCACCGCCCCGCACCCGGTGACCGCGCTGGCATGACGCGTCCGCCCTCGACTGAGCCCCCGCACGCAGCCGCGCCCGTTGGCAAAAACGGCACGGCCCCGGCCGCGCCGTCGTCGGTCCGCGACCTGCTTGCCGGCTTCCTCCGTTCCGCATCGCAACACCCGCACCTTCCAGCAGTGCAGTGCGGAAGCGAGACCGTCTCGTACGGCGAACTCCTTCGCCGGGCCGACGGCGTGGCACGCTGGCTGCGCGGACGGGGCGTCGGGCCGGACGCGCCGGTCGCCTTCTGCCTCGACAAATCCGTCGACGCCTACGTCACCCTGCTGGGCATCCTCCGGGCGGGCGGCGGTTATGTGCCGATCGACCCACACTACCCGGCCGACCGCATCACCACCATGCTCGAGGACGCCCGGCCGGCGTTCATCGTCACCTCGGAAAGCTATCGTTCGCGATTCACCGTTCCCGTCGTCACTCCGGCGGAGATGACTGCAGCCGACAGTTCGGCGATCGCGGAGACGGTCGGCGATGAATTCCTCGGCTACATCCTGTTCACGTCCGGGTCCACCGGCCGGCCGAAGGGCGTGGCGATGCCGCGTGGGGCGCTCCGCCGCCTGATCGACTGGCAGGTCGGCCAGTCGCCGGCCGGGCCGGGCGATGTCACGCTGCAATTCGCGTCATTGAGCTTCGACGTATCGTTTCAGGAGATCTTCTCGACCTGGGCGACCGCCGGCACGCTAGTCGCGCCAACCGAGGCGGAGCGCCGCGACCCGGCCGCGCTCGTGCGACTCATCGACCGGGTCGAAGCCCGCCGGCTGTTCGTGCCGTTCGTCATGCTGCAACACCTGGCCGAAGCCGCGGGGTCCGGGGCCGGGTGCTTGCGGGAAGTCATTACCGCCGGGGAGCAACTCCAGATCACGCCGGCCGTGCGGCAGTTCTTCGCCGACCGCCCCGGCTGCTCGCTGCACAACCATTACGGCCCGACCGAGGCGCACGTCGTCACGGCGCACACGCTGGCCGGCCCGCCCGAGCAGTGGCCCGCGTTGCCGCCGATCGGCCGACCGATTGACAGTGCCCGCATCTACCTCGTCGACGAACACGGCCATGAAGCGCCCGAAGGCGAGATCTGGATCGGCGGCGAATGCCTGGCCCGCGGCTACTTGGGCAAACCTGAGTTAACGGCCGAGCGCTTCCGGCCCGACCCGTTTCATGCCGGCGGGCGGGTATACACGACCGGCGACCTCGGCCGGTGGAACTCCGCCGGGAGCCTCGAGTTTCTGGGCCGGCGCGATCAGCAGGTGAAGATCCGCGGCTTCCGCGTCGAACCGGGCGAGATCGAGTCGGTGATGTGCGGGCACCCCGGCGTCGCGGCCGCGGCCGTCGTCGCACGGGAGACCGCGCCCGGCGAACGCAAGCTCATCGCTTACTTTGAGAGCAAGGGGCCCGCGGACGATCTGCGCGAGTATCTGCTCGCCCGATTGCCCGACTACATGGTCCCGGCACAGTTCGTCGCGCTGCCCGCGCTACCGAAAACACCGAGCGGAAAGGTCGATCGCCAGGCGCTGCCCGCGCCCGCGCCGGGGCGACCCGCGCTCGCCGTTCCGTTCGTCGCGCCGCGCTCGGCCACCGAAGCCGCGCTGGCCGGTGTGTGGGAGCGGGTGCTGGATGTTAGCCCGATCGGCATCGACGACGGCTTCTTCGATCTCGGCGGACATTCGCTCGCACTGGCCCGGGTTCATGCCCGGCTCCGCGAGACCGTGGGCCGCGATGTCGCGATTGCCGAGTTGTTCCAGTACCCGACGATCCGCAAACTCGCGGCCGCCCTCGACGGCGAGACGACGACGGCCGGCGACGCGACCCGCAAGCGACCGACGGCCGACGAACCGATCGCGATCATCGGCTTCGCCGGTCGGTTTCCCGGCGCGGCCAACGTCGATCAGTTCTGGGCCAATCTCGTGGCCGGGGTCGAGTCGATCACGCGCTTCAGCGACGAGGAATTGTTGGCCGCGGGCATCCCCGAATCGCTGGTCCGCAACCCCGATTACGCCAAGTCGCGCGGCATTCTGCCCGAGGCCGACCGGTTCGATGCCGGGTTCTTCGGCCTGCCGCCCCGCGAAGCAGAACTGACGGACCCGCAGCAGCGAGTGTTCCTGGAAACCGCGTGGACCGCACTCGAGCACGCGGGCTATGTGCCGGAGCGGTGCCGGGGTCGCGTCGGCGTCTTTGCCGGCGCGAGCATGAACACCTACCTGCTCAACAGCGTGCTCGCCGACCCGGTCGCTGCCCGTGCGTTCCTGCAGGAGTTCCAGTCGGGCGGCTACCCGATCCTCGTCGGCAACGACAAGGACTATCTGGCCACCCGCGTCGCGTTCAAGCTGAACCTGCGCGGCCCGGCAGTCAGCGTGCAGACGGCGTGTTCGACCTCGCTCGTCGCGGCCTGCACGGCGGTCGAGAACTTGCGGGCTGGCACCTGCGATATGGCCCTGGCCGGCGGCGTGTCGGTGACGTTTCCGCAGGTCCGCGGGTCGCTTTATCAGGAAGGGGCGATCACCTCGCCCGACGGCCACTGCCGGCCGTTCGACGCCGACGCCCACGGGACCGTGTTCGGCGAGGGGGCCGGCGTCGTCGTTCTGAAACGTCTCGCCGACGCGGTCGCTGACCGCGACACCGTGTACGCCGTGATCCGCGGCATCGGCTTGAGTAACGACGGCGCAGACAAGTTGAGCTTCCTCGCCCCGGGTTTGGCCGGGCAAGCCGAGGCGGTCCGGGCCGCGCTGGATCAGGCCGGGTTCGACCCGAAGACGGTCGGGTTCATCGAAGCGCATGGCACCGGCACGCCGATGGGCGATCCGATCGAAGTCGCGGCCCTCGCCCAGGTGTTCCGCGGGGTGGAGCGGGGCAGTTGCCGGCTGGGTTCGGTGAAGGCCAACATCGGGCACCTTGAAGCGGCCGCCGGTGTGACCGGGCTGATCAAGGCCGCGCTCGCCCTGCATCATCGGCAGGTGCCGGGGACGGTTCATTTCCGGCAGCCGCACCCGGCCATCGGTATTGAGCAGACGCCGTTCCGGATTCCCGCCGCAACCGAAGACTGGCCCAGCCAGACCCAACGACGTGCGGGCGTCACGTCGCTTGGCGTAGGCGGGACCAATGCTCACGTCTCGCTGGAAGAAGCGCCCACCGCTCCCGCGACCGGCCCGGCATGGAAGGACCAGTTGTACGTCCTGTCGGCCCGCTCCCCGGAGGCGCTGCACCGGACAGGCGACGCGCTCGCGGACCACTTGAATCACCACTCGGAACTGCCGGCCGCCGACGTGGCATACACGCTGCAAGTCGGTCGCCGGGCGTTTGCGTATCGCCGGGCCGTGGTGGCAGGATCGACCGCGGACGCGGCCGTCGCACTGCGAAAACCGGCCGACGTGACGAAGTCCGTGGCCGGCGACCTGCCGGTCGCGTGGCTGTTCCCGGGACAGGGGGCGCAGGCCGTCGGCATGGGCCGAGGGTTGTATGAGGCAGAGCCGACCTTCCGCGCCCCGTTCGACCTGTGTGCCGACCTGTTGAAACGACACCTCGGCTTCGATTTGCGCGACGTCGTGTTCGGAAGCGATGCTGAGCGACTCCAGCAGACGGCGATCACCCAGCCCGCACTCTTCGCCGTCGAGTATTCGCTGGCCCAGATGTGGCTCGGCTGGGGCGTGACCCCGAAGGCGATGTTCGGCCACTCGATCGGCGAATTTGCCGCGGCCTGCGTGGCCGGCGTGTTCTCGCTCGACGACGCGCTGTTGCTCGTCGCCCGCCGGGGCGCGCTGATCCAGGCGTGTCCGCCGGGCGTGATGCTTGCCCTCCGCGCTTCGGAAGACGCAACTCGCGCGATCCTGCCGCCCGGCCTCGATGTGGCTGCGATCAACGGGCCGACGCAGACCGTCGTCTCCGGCTCGGCCGACGCCATCGCCGCGTGGGAACCCACGCTGGCCGAGAAGGGCATCCAGTCCAAGCGACTCGTCACGTCGCACGGCTTCCACTCGGCCTCGCTCGATCCGGCCGTCGCGGGATTCCGCGAGGTCGTCCGCGCCATCACCCTGCACCCGCCGAAGATCCCGTTCATTTCCAGCGTGACCGGCACGTGGATCGAGCCGGCCCAGGCCACCGATCCCGAATACTGGGCGACGCAACTCCGCAAGCCGGTCCGCTGCCTCGATGCCCTGCGGACGATCTCCGGTTCGGGGGATGTTGCGTTGCTGGAAGTCGGCCCGGGTGCGACGCTCGTCAATCTGTCGCGCGGCGCGGGCGGCACGCCGGCGGCCACCGTGCCGGGCTTGCCCAGCGACGAACCCGCGGCGGCCGACCTTCCGGCCGTGCTCGGGGCGATGGGCCGATTGTGGACGCACGGCGTATCGATCGACTGGGACCGGTTCCACGCACTCAGCCCCCGCCAGCGGGTCGGCCTCCCGGGCTACTCCTTCGACCGGACCCGCTACTGGATCAACCCGCCGGGCGCGATCACCGCGCCGGAGGCCCCCGCGCCGCAACCGATAGTTCAGCGGCAGACCGGGTCGTTGCTCCCGGACGTGCGGACGCTGTTCGCGGAGTTGGCGGGCGTGGAGATCTCGGCCCTCGATGCCGACACGAGCTTTTACGACGTCGGTTTCGATTCACTGCTGCTCACGCAGGCGGCCCAGGCGATCCAGACGCGGTTCGGCATCCGGGTCGCATTCCGGCAACTGCTCGACGACCTGAGCACGCCCGGCGCGCTGGCCCGCTGGCTCGAGCAACAGGCCCCCGCGCCCGCGGCGGTGCCGGCGGAACTGCCGCCGCCGCCGCCGAAGGTCGACGCACCGGCCGGCTTCGGAGCGTTCGTGCCGATCGACCCGGCCGAGGCGACCGACTGGTCGCCCCGGCAACTGGACTTCCTCCGCCGGTTCGTCGCGCGGTTTGCCGCGAAGACGGCGAAATCGAAGGGCCACGTGCAGGAGTACCGCAAGGTCCATGCCGACCCGCGGACCGTCAGCGGGTTTACCAAGCTGTGGAAAGAGATCGTCTACCCGATCGTCGTCAACCGCTCGGCCGGAGCGAGTCTGTGGGATATCGACGGGAATGAATATATCGACCTGTTGAACGGTTTCGGGCCCGACCTACTCGGGCACTCGCCGCCGTTCGTCACCGCCGCGGTCGAGAAGCAACTCCGGGCCGGCTACGAGGTCGGGCCGACGCCGCCCCAGGCGGGCGAGTTGGCGAGGTTGATCTGCGAGATGACCGGCCTCGAGCGGGCGAGCTTCGTCTGCACCGGGTCCGAAGCAGTCCAGGCCGCACTGCGGGCCGCGCGAACTGTGACCGGGCGCGACAAAGTCGTGACGTTCGCCCGCGACTATCACGGCAACTTTGACGAAGTGTTGCTCCGCCCCACGGCCGGCGACGGCACGCGGGCCGCGATGCCCAGCGCGCCGGGCGTACCGCGCACGGCAGTCGGCAACGTGATCGTCCTGGACTACGGCAGCCCGGACGCGCTCGAAGTGATCCGCCGACTCGCGCCCGAACTGGCCGCAGTGTTGATTGAACCCGTCCAGAGCCGCCGACCGGAATGGCGGCCGACGGAGTTTGTCCGCGAGGTCCGCAAGATCACCCGCGAAGCCGGCGCGGCCTTCATCTTCGACGAAGTGATCACCGGCTTCCGCCTGCACCCGGGCGGGGCCCAGACTTATTACGGCGTCGAGGCCGACCTCGTGACCTTTGGTAAGGTCGTCGGCGGCGGTATGCCGATCGGTGTGGTCGCCGGCCGGGGCGGCTGGATGGACTGCTTTGACGGCGGCTGGTGGCAGTACGGCGACGGGTCGATCCCCGAAGCCGGGCGTACGTTCTTCGCCGGCACGTTCGTCCGCCACCCGCTCGCGCTGGCCGCGGGCATTGCCGCGCTGAATCATCTGCGCGAGCAGGGCCCGGCCCTGCAGGAACGGCTCAACGCCCGCGCCGACCGGTTCGTCGCCGAGTTGAACGCGGTGGCGAGATCCAACGCGGTGCCTCTGGAGATCGTGAACTGCGGCTCGCTGATGTTCTTCCGCAACGTCGGCGGCAGCAAGGAAGCCAGCCTGCTGTTCTACCTGCTCCGCGAGCGCGGCATCTTCATCCTCGAGGGCTTCCCGAGCTATCTCAACACGGCTCATACGGATGCCGACCTGGCCCGCGTGGCGGCCGGGTTCCGCGACGCGGTCGCCGAGATGCGGGCGAACGGTTTCTTCGCAGGCGGAGTCGTCGAATCGCCGACGCCGACCGCCGCGGGCCTGGTTCCGCTCACGGAGGCCCAGCGCGAGTTGTGGCTGGCGGCCCAGTCGGGCGACGACGCATCGCGGGCCTTCAACGAGACGTGTACGCTGCGAATCCGCGGGCCGTTCGACCTGCCGCGGTTCCGACGGGCGGTCGCTGATCTCGTCGCCCGGCACGACGCGCTGCGGTCGGTGTTCGACCCCTCCGGCGGCGGGCAGCAGTTTGAATCATCTTTCCCCGTCGAGGTCGTTGTCCACGAGTGGTCGTCGTCGGCCGACCCGGAGGCCCGCCTGACGGAACTTCAGGACTCCGCGGACCGTGCGCCCTTCGATCTGGCGGCCGGTCCGCTGCTGCGGGTCAACATTGTCCGCCTCGCGGCCGAGGATCATGCGGTGATCCTAACCGCGCATCACATCGCCTGCGACGGCTGGTCGTACGACGTGATCCTGCACGACCTGGGGACACTATATTCGGGTGGCACTCCGGACGCCGCGGCCTCGTTCGCCTCCTATGCGAAGAGCCGAGCGGGCCGACCCGCGCCCGACCTGCCGTGGTGGAAGGCGCGATTCGCACCGGTCCCGGTGCCCGTCGACCTGCCTACCGACCACGCCCGGCCCGCCCAGCGGACGTTCCGCGGCAACCGCCAGACTCGTCGGCTCGGGCCGACCCTCTCCGACAAACTCCGGCGTGCCGCGGCGCGGCTGAACTGCACGCCGTACGCCCTGATGCTGGCCGGGTATCAATCGCTGCTGTACCGGATGACGGGGCAAAACGACCTCGTCGTCGGCATCCCGACGGCCGGGCAGTCTCAGGCAGGGTTGCCGAGCCTTGTCGGCCACTGCGTCCACTTCCTGCCACTCCGCCAGGGCGTGCGCGGCGATCAGCCGTTTGCCGAGTTCGCGGCCTCGGTGAAGAAGAACCTGCTCGACGCGTTCGATCATCAGGACTTCACGTACGTCAGCCTGCTGCGGGCGCTGCCGGAGTTGGAGGCGGATCGTCCGCTCGTCTCCGTCGGGTTCAACCTCGACCCCGCGCTCGGCGACCTCGGCTTCGCGGGCCTGAACGTCACGGTTGAGAAGAATCCCAAGCACTTCGTGAACCTCGAACTGCACTGGAACGTGGTCGACGAGGTCTCCGAATTCGTGGTCGAAGCAGAGTTCAATACCGACCTGTTTGCCGACGAGACGGTGACACTGTGGCTGGGGTACTACGCGGAACTCCTCGCCGCCGCGGCCGACCGGCCCGAGACTCCGCTCAACGAGTTGGCGGTGCTGACTGGCGAGCAGCGCCGCAAGATGCTCGTCGACTGGAATGCGACCGCCCGGCCAGTGCCGGCCACGAGTGTCGTCGAGTTATTCGCCCGGCAGGTCGAGGCCCGACCCGACTCACCGGCAGTCGTCGCCGGCGGGGTTGCCTACAGCTACGACGAGTTGAACCGCCGGGCCAATCGCCTGGCGCATCGGCTTATCGAACTGGGTGTCAGTCCCGACAAGCCGGTGGCCGTGCTGCTGCCGCGTAGTGCGGACCTCGTCGTCGCGCTTCTGGGAATTCTGAAAGCCGGCGGGGCGTACCTGCCGCTCGATCCTAATCACCCGACCGCCCGAAATGTGGAACTGGTCTCCAGTGCGGCAGCGGTGTGTGTCGTCGCCGAGGGGCCCGCCGACCTCGGCATCCCGGTGGTCTCCATCCACGGACCGTTTACCGGACCGGACACCGATCCCGCCGTGACGAACACGCCGACCGACCTGTTCGCGGTGCTGTACACGTCAGGCTCGACCGGCAAGCCGAAGGGCGTGATGGTCACACACGCCGGCGTGATTCGGCTGTTGTTTGGCGCGGGTTATTGCGACTTCGGGCCGGACCACACGCATGCGCTGATCGCGCCGGTGTCGTTCGACGCGGCGACGTTCGAGATCTGGGGCGCGCTGCTGCACGGCGGTCGGTTGGCGGTCTACCCGGATGCACTGCCCGATGCCCACGCGCTCGGCCAGTTCCTGACAACGCATCAGGTGGATACGCTCTGGCTGACGGCCGGGCTATTCAACGCCGTCGTCGATCAGCACATCTCCGGTCTGGTCGGCGTCCGGCAACTGCTCACCGGCGGCGAAGCATTGTCGGTTCCGCACGTCCGCCGTGCGCTCGCCGAGTTGCCCGGCATGACGCTGATCAACGGCTACGGCCCGACGGAAGTCACGACGTTCGCCTGCACGTACAAGATCCCGCGTGACCTGCCCGAACTCGGCCAGGGTGTGCCGATCGGCCGGCCCATCGGCAACACGACCGCGCTCGTGCTCGACGCGTCCGGGCGACCGGTGCCGATCGGCGTGGTCGGCGAGTTATACCTCGGCGGCATGGGAGTGGCCCGCGGCTACCTCGGCCAACCCGCGCTCACCGCCGAGCGGTTCGTCGATTCGCCGGTACCCGAGGTGCCCGGCCCGCTCTACAAGACCGGCGACCGCGTCCGCTGGCGGCCGGACGGGCTTCTGGAGTTCTTCGGCCGGGCCGACCGGCAGATCAAGATCCGCGGCCATCGTATCGAACCGGGCGAGATCGAGACCGTCATCGCCGGCCTGCCCGGCGTCACCTCCGCCGTCGTCGACGTGACCGGGTCCGGAGTTGACGCCCGGCTGGTGGCTTATGCCGTCGCTCCCGGCCTGACCGGCGACGCGATCCGGGCCGCGCTCGCCGAGCGACTGCCGGGCTATCTCGTCCCGCAGCAGATCGCGGTGCTTGATTCACTGCCGCTGACGCCGCAGGGCAAATTGAACCGTGCCGCGCTGCCCGCGTTCGACGCGGTCGTGGCAGATTCCACCCCCCGCGACCGGATCGGCCCGCGGACCGATGCCGAGTACGATATCCTCCGCGTCTGGTGCGACGTCCTCCGCAATCCCGACATCAGCGTGACCGACGACTTCTTCGCTCTGGGCGGACATTCGCTCACGGCCGTCGAACTGGTCGCCGCGATCCGTGACCGGCTGGGCCATCAGGTGCCGCTGGGCGTGCTGTACCAGGCGCCGACGGTCGAAAAGTTTGCCGCGATCATTCAAGACCGGCTCGAGGCCGGGTCAGACAGATCGCTCGTGCCGCTGCACGAAGCGGGCACCCGGCCGCCGCTGTTCCTCGTCGCCGGGGTCGGCGGGCACGTGTTCGCATTCCACAAGTTCGCCCGCCTGCTCGGGCCGGATCAGCCGTGTTACGGGGTCAAGGCGATCGGCGTTGACGGGGCCCGGCCCACGCCCGAGCGGATTGAAGACATCGCGGCCGAGTACGTCGAAGAGATCGTCGCCGCCCGGCCGAGCGGGCCGATCGCCCTCGGCGGATATTCCATCGGCGCGGTCGTCGCCTTCGAGGTGGCCCTGCAACTGCGGGCCCGGGGCCGCGAGGTTCCGCTGCTGGTGGCGTTCGACGCGTCCGCGCCGGGATACATGAACTTCACGCTGACGAAGCGGTTGCGGCTTCACCTGGCGAACCTGATCGTCCGCGGAGGCGGCTGGAGCTACCTCCGCCAGCGGTTCGTGAACCTGCGAGACAAATTCAACTGGGCCGCGGGTCGAGGGCACCGCAACGCGCCTGAAGTGCCGGGCCTCACGATGTTCTCGCAGGACGCGATCACCCGCGTGTGGGTCGCGCTGCACAAGGCGTACAAGGTCTACAAGCCGGCCCGACTTTTCGACGGCGAGATCCTCGTGATCCGCGCAGATATCGTCGAAGATTGGGACAAATACGTCAGCCACGATCCGAATATCGGTTGGGCGAAGTGGACCACCGGGACGATCCGCTCGCACGGGCTCAAGGCCCAACACCTCGACCTGTTCCACGAGCCGACCATCTACGACGTGGCCCGGCTGGTCGGGGCGGAAATCCCGGGCCCGGGTCAGGCGTCGATCGGCGTCACGCAGTCGGCCGCGTCGTAGCGCGGGCTGTTCACGCGGGTATCCACCCGAAACACCTTCATCCGCTCGGCCGGGTACGGTACGAGCAACTCGCCCAGCGTTTCGGCCGGCCCGTGCAGCCAGCGGTCGTGCTGCGCAGGGTCGATGATCACCGGCATCCGGTCGTGAAACCGTTCGAGGCAGGCGTTGGCCGAGGTAGTCAGCAGCGCGAGCGTGGCGACTTCGACGCCCGCGGGGCTGGTCCACGTCTCGTGGATGCCGGCGATGGCGAACGGCCCGCCGTCGGCGAGCGTGAGCCGCCAGGGGAGCTTTTGCTTGCCGACGGTCTCCCACTCGTAGAACCCGTCGGCCGGGACGAGGCACCGCCGCTTGCGGAACGCGTCGCGGAACGAGGGCTTCTCGGCGACAGTCTCGGACCGGGCGTTGCCGAACCCCGCCGGCTTCTCGTCGCGGGTCCAGCGCGGGATGAGCCCGAAGCGGTACTCGCCCCAGACCCGCGTGTCACCGTCGAGTCGCACCGCGGGCACGATCTGCGTGAGCGCGATGTTGAAACGCAGGGGCAATTCGGGGATCACGATGCCGAAGAGCTTTTCCAGATCGGCCCGGGGCGTGGCCAGCGTGTAGCGGTAGCACATCGGCGGACCTCACAGCCCCAGGGGCGTCTGCCACGCGGCCTTCAGTTCGTCGAGCCTGGCCCAGATCAGCCAGTCGCCCGCGCTGCCGGCGATCCGGAGCCGGGATTCGCGCACCGTCTTGCCCAGTGCGAAGCAGGGCAGGTCGTGCATGACTTCTTCAAACGCCTCTGCCTTGTCGGGTTCGACCTCGACGAGCCAGCGTGTGGCCGACTCACTGAACAGACGGGCCTCGTCGCTGATCCCGGCGAGGGGTGAGAGATTCAGGTCGGCCCCGATGCCGCCGGCGAACGCCATCTCGGCGGCCGCGACCGCCAGACCGCCCTCGCTGAGGTCGTGACACGAGCGGACGAGTCCCGACACGATCGCGGCATGCAGCACGCGGAACAGTTTCGCGGCCCTGTCGACATCGACCTGCGGCACGGTCCCGCCCGACAGGCCGGTGACTTCGAAGTAGTGCGAGCCGCCGAGTTCGTCGGCCGTCGATCCGATCAGGTAGATCACATTGCCCGCGGCCTTCAGGTCCATTGACACGCAGCGGGTGACATCGGGCACCCGGCCGATTGCCGAGATGAGCAGGGTGCCGGGGATGGCGATGTGCCGGCTGCCCGACTTGTATTCGTTGTGAAGGCTGTCCTTGCCGCTGATGAATGGCATCCGCCAGGCGATAGCCAGATCGCGGCACGCTTCGCACGCGCGGACCAGCGCGCCAAGCGTGGCCGGGTCGTCGGTGTTGCCCCAGCAGAAGTTGTCGAGCACGGCGATGTGCCGGGGGTCCGCGCCGACGGCGATCAGGTTGCGGACCGCTTCGTCAATCGCCAGCGCGGCCATCGCGTAGGGGTCGAGTTCGCCGTAGCGGGGATTCAGACCGCAGCCGACCGCCAGCCCCAGCGGCAACCCGAGGTCCGGCGCGATGACGGCCGCGTCGCCCGGCCCGTCTTCGCGAATGCCCACCAGCGGCTTGATGACGCTGCCGCCCTGCACTTCGTGATCGTAACGGCGGATGATCGATTCCTTGCTGCGCACACTCGGGGCGGCGAGGATCGCCTTGAGCGCGTCGGCCGCCCATGTCTCCGATTTCCCTTTGAGGGCCGGGGCGACGGAATTCTGCGGCTTCGGCAGGATCGCCTTTCTGGTCACTGGCGGCCGGCCGTCGTGCAGGAACTCCATCGCCAGGTCGCCGACGAGGTGCTCGCCGTAGTACAGCTTCAAGCGACCCGAGCCGGTGAACTCGCCGAGGTCCGTGGCTTCAACCCCCTCGGCCGCGCAAAGCGCGTGCAGTTCGTGCCACCGATCCGGTGGCACGGCGAGGACCATCCGCTCCTGCGCCTCGCTGATCCAGATCTCGGTGTACGACAACCCGGCGTATTTCAGCGGCGCGCGGTCGAGGTGGACCGTCGCGCCGACGTCCGCGCCCATCTCGCCGACGGCGGAGCTGAGGCCGCCCGCACCGCAATCGGTGACGGCCGAGTAGAGGCCGCGGTCGCGGGCCTGGAGCAGCACGTCGAGAAACTTCTTCTCCTCGATGGCGTTGCCGATCTGCACCGCGCCGCCGCCGACGGATTCGGATTCCGCGCCGAGGCCCGCGGAGGAGAACGTCGCACCGTGAATGCCGTCGCGGCCGGTCCGCCCGCCCACGACGACAATCCGGTCGCCGGCATGGACTTTCTTGAACTCGCTGCCGACGGGCAGCAGGCCGACCGTGCCGCAGAACACGAGCGGGTTGGCGAGATATCGCGGGTGAAAGATGACCGCGCCGTTGACGGTCGGGATGCCCGTCCGGTTGCCGTAATCGGCAACGCCGCGGACGACGCCGCGCAGGACTTTCTTCGGGTGCAGCACTCCGGGCGGCAGGTCGGCCGCGGCGATGTCCGGCGGGGCGACACAGAACACGTCGGTGTTGGCGACCGGCTTCGCTCCCTTGCCGCACCCGAGCACGTCGCGGATCACGCCGCCGAGGCCCGTGTTCGCGCCGCCGTACGGTTCGATGGCCGAGGGGCGGTTGTGCGTCTCGACCTTGAAGCAGACGTGGGAGCGGTTGCTCCACCGCACGACCCCGGCATTATCCTCGAACACGCTGACACACCAATCGTCTTCCCCGAGCAACTCCCGCACGCGGACCGTCGCGGCGAAGATCGTCTCTTTCAGCAGGTTGCGATACGTCGTGCCGTCGTCGCACTCGACCCGGCCCTTGAGCGTCTTGTGCGAGCAGTGCTCGCTCCAGGTCTGGGCAATGGTCTCGAGTTCGATGTCCGACGGTGCGCGACCCGCGTCGCGGTAGTGGCCCTGAATCGTGCGCATCTCGTCGAGCGACAGCGCGAGTTGGCCGCGCCGTGAAACGTCAAGCAGGCCGGCGTCGTCGAGGTCCGCGAGTGGAACATCGACTTTCTTGAACGTGTAGTTGGCATCGAGGGTCAGGTGCTCGGGCCGCGGTCGGCCGAGGACGACCTGCTCGACGGCCTCGTTGGCCAGCACCCGGCGAAACCAGGTGGTCCGTTCGTCGCCCTCGGGGAGCGAATCAAACATGTACCGGCGAAAGGTGCGGACGCCGGCCAGCGCGAAGCCGAGGTCGCCGGCCGCGCGCACGACGCTGAGTGCGGCCGGGTCCATGACGCCGGGCTTGTAAGTCACCGTGACGGCCGAGGCGAGGCCCGGGTCATCCAACCCGGCGACCCGGGCCGC
>JAIBBI010000060.1 GCA_019694755.1 Gemmataceae bacterium | reverse complement strand
GGCTCGACCCGGCTCATGGCCAGGACCACGGGATTCGCCGTGTCGATGGAGAACACATCGACGGCGTCCTTGAAGCTCAACGTGTTGCCGGCCTGGTCCTTGCCGCCGCTGACGCGCACGTCGATGTTGGCCACTTCGTCATCGAAGTCGATCAGATCATACTTGGCCGCATACGTCGTCAGCGTGAGCCAGGACCCGCTGGCGAACTGCAGCCCGGCGCCCGGATTCTCCACCGGGAAACTGAAGGTGGGGATACTCTGCGGGTCCATCGGCTCGGAGTAGGTCGCCGTCAGCGTCAGCGTGCCGGCACCGACCTTGCTTGCGTTGAGCACCGTCTGGCTGGCGGCGACCGACGTGGTCAGCGGCAGCTTGTCGATGGCGAACGCGCCGCCGGCCGCCGGTAGGTTGGTGATCTGGTGTGTCAGGCCGATCGCGTTGATCATGGAAAGGCCAAGCAGACCTTCCGCGCCCGTCGTCGCCGTGACCGTCCAGGTCGTGCTCGCACCTGATACCGAAGACACGAACGCGCCGGCAGCTCCAGGCCCGGTCAGTGCAAAGTTGCCCGTCGACAGATTCGCAAGCGGGTCGACGAAGGTCACGGTCCACGACACGCTCCCGGCCGCCGTCGGCGACGGCCCCGCGCGGACGATGGCCACGACCGAGGTGTACTGCACTTCCACCGCGCCGATATCGATGCCCGGGCCGTAGATCCGGCCGAACCCCCGCTGATCCGCGAGCAGGGCCGAGGGGTTGGATCCCTGGTGGACCAGCGGGCTGTCGAAGGCGGGCATGTGTGTCTTGGTCGTTCCGCCGTTGTCCGCGAGTTGACCGAGCTTCAGGTCGCTGGCGATGGGCAGGTTGTTCGTGCCCACGATCGAGAAGCCGTTGGTACTGCCGATCGCGCTCCAGTTGACGTTGACCGGGAGCGAACTGCCGATATCCGGCGCGACGGAACCGACGTTGCCGCTGACGATGCTGCTATCGATGGAGACAGTCCCGTTGCCGAGCGACTGCGTGATACCGCCGCCGCCCCCGCTGCCGCTGGCCGTGTTCTTCGTGATCGTGCAATTCTGAATCTGCAGCGTGCCGGTAAAGCTGAGCAGGCTGATCGCGCCGCCATTTGTCGCTGCCGAGTTTCCCGAGAGAGTGCAGTTCTTCAGCGTCGCATTCATCTGCGACCCCATGGAGATCGCGCCACCGCCGAAACTGGAGGAGTTGTTCGAGAACGTGGTCGCGGTGGCCGTCAGACTACTGGTGCCCGCGCCGTTCGCGAAGTAGATCGCGCCGCCGAACGACGCATGATTATCGCGCACGGTGCACGAATTCAACGCCACCGACCCACCCACCCCGACATTGATCGCCCCGCCGTTGCCGCCTGACCCCTGGCAGACGGTCAACCCGGTCAGCGTCAGCGTGGTCGTCCCGGTGATCGCAAACAAGCGATTCGGGTTGAATCCGCTGAGGGTCGTCAGGTTCGCACCCTGGCCGGTGATCGACACGCTTTCGGTCACGGGAATTTCGCCACCAGTCAACGTGACGGTCGTGGCCCCGGCGAACACGGCCGGATCGAATGTGATCCCGCTGGTGTCCGCATCGATGTTGGCGTCGAGGACTGCCTGACGCAGCGAGCCCGGCCCGGAATCGCCGGTCGTGGTGACGATCTGGGAATAACACGTTTCCACGGCACCGATGTCCGCGGCCGAGCCGATGACCCGCGACACGCCCCGCTGATCGGTGGCCAAACCCAGTGAATTGGCACCCTTGTTGATCAGCGGGCTGTCGCTCGCCGGTCGCATGGTTTCGGTCACGCCGCCGTAGTCGGCCAGAGTGTTGAGCTTCAGGTTGATTCCGAACGCGAGGTTGTTGCCGCCGTTCTGCGTGAAACCGGTCGGGCTGCTGATCGCGCAGTAGTTGACACTGACCGGATTGACGCTGGAGATATCCGGGGCGAGCGCGTTGGTATTGCCGGCCACGACCGAACTGGTGATGCTGATCACGCCGGTGCCGGACCCGTGACCGATTCCGCCCCCCGACCCCGCGCTGGCCAGATTGCCGGTGATGGTGCTGTTCTGGACGTTGAGCGCGCCGGTGAAGCCCACGAGCACGATCGCGCCGCCGGTCCCGCCGGAGCTGTTGCCCGCCAGCGTGCTCCCGCGGACCGTGAGATTCCCCGCGCCGAAGCATCGGAAGCCCGCGCCCTGATTGTCGGCCGTGTTCGCGGCGAGCGTGCTGTTCTCCAGGAGCAGCGTGCCGCCGTTATCGAAGTTGATCCCGCCACCGTTGATGCCCGCGGAATTGCTCCGGATCGTCGTGTTCTGAATGATCACCGACGAGCCGGTATCGACTTGAATGCCGCCGCCGCTCTTGCCGGCCGGCACGTTGTTGTAGAACACGCCCGAGTTCATCATCTTGAGCGAGCCGTTGGCGGACAGGATGCAGATACCGCCCCCGTTGTCGCTGGCGTTGTTGGAAATCACCGAGCAATTGCTGATGGTGACCGACTCGTCGCCGATCAGAATGCCGCCGCCCTTGCCGGTCACGTTGCCGTCGCGGATCTGGAAGCCCGAGAAAGTGATCGCCGTCTTGGCCGGCGCGCCCGACGTGTTGAAGACCCGGCCGTTGTTGTTGCCGTTGATGTCAAGGTTGTTCACATTCGGGAAGGTGATCGTCAGGGCATCGGTGATGGAGAGTTCACCGCTGGTCAGCTTGATCTGGCCGCCCAGTCCCGCCTTGAAGTCGATCGTGTCGGCACCTACCTGCAGATTGGCCAGCGCGATCAGATCGCGGAGCGAACCGACGCCGCTGTCGGCCGTCGTCTGCACTGTAAAAAGCGCGGGGACGAGTCGCTCGTCCAAGCGATCGAGTAGCAATCGTGACCGCGAGTTGGCAAGAATTCGGTTTCGCATAGACCGGCCTTTCGAGAGCGGGGCCAGGCAGACGATTGGCGCCCACTTCTCTATGCCCGGACCGCGAAAAAAAAGGCCTCACGCACGGCTGCCTGCGGCGACGGTCCCCGATATCGCAGGTACTTCAACCGGCTACCCGACTGTGAAAAAGGTGACAATGTCCTGCGGTTCAACCCAGGTCCCGATCATGCTCTCCTGACCGGCACCTGCACATGAATCTCGAAGTGTTCCATGCCGTGGGCAAACGGCCTGCCCATCCACGCCTCGAAGCCCGGCTGATCGGCCGGCACGTATCCGCTCCGCGGCAGCCAGCAACCGTACAGCCATTGCAGGCAGCGCAGTTCCAGGTCGAGTCCTCCGCGCACCTCGACCTGTGCGACTGCCATCGGCGGAAACCGGTACCGCCCGATCTCGCCCTCGGCCGTGAATCGCCCGGCCTCGACGGCGACGTGGTACTGACAATCCTCGAGCGCGACGACTTCCGGATTGTCCCACTGGTATCCGAGCCATTGGCCGTCCGCCAACCCCTGCCGCTCCGCCCACGCGACGAGTCGCCGGGCCGCCTTCACGACGCCGTCGCCCTGATACGGGTTGTGTACGCGGATGTACGCCACCGTGCGCGCGGGCAACTCGCGAACCTTTACGCGGAACCCGTCCGGGTTCTCCCGGGCCGGCAACCGATCGATGTGCATCCCCTCGGCCGGGCCCAGCACGAGCGCCTCAAGCCGGCCGAGATGGGCCTCGCGCCACCCTCCCAGATCGAACGACCGGGGCGGCACCCCGAACCGCTGCTTGAAACAGCGCGAGAAGTCGGACGACGAATTGAACCCGCACGCCAGCGCAATGGCCGTGAGCGACGACTTCCGCGAATGACACATCATCACCAGTGACCTGTCGAGCCGGAGACGTTTCACGAATTCGGCCAGCGTCTCGCCGACCAGCACGCGGAAGACGCGGTGAAAGTGATACGGCGACAGCAGCGCGGCCCTGGCCACGTCGTCGAGCCGAAGCGGTTCGCCGAGGTGATTCACCACATAATCGATGCCGCGGTTCACCCGCTCGACGTACGCCAGCGATGTCGGGGTCGAGACTCGTCTGGAAGTTCGCAAGATTTGGCAAATCCTCCCGCAATCGAAGCGGTAGACTGGGATTCAGGGTCGTGACTCGCGACCCGATTAACATCCTCGATCAGGTGCCATCCCCATGCGACTCGGCAACTTCTCCGTGAGCCTGGCCGTCAAAGACCTCGCCGCATCCCGGGCGTTCTACGAGAACCTCGGCTTCCGGGCGATTGGCGGCAACCCGGCCCACAACTGGCTCATCCTTCAGAACGAAACCAGCACCATCGGCCTCTTTCAGGGAATGTTCGAAAAGAACGTCCTCACGTTCAACCCCGGCTGGGACCGCGCCTGCAACACGCTCGGCGACTTCGACGACGTCCGCGACATTCAGCGCGACCTCAAAGCCCGCGGCATGACCCTTGCCACCCAGGCCGACGAGTCCACCACCGGCCCCGCCTCCCTCATGGTCATCGACCCCGACGGCAATCCCGTCCTCATCGATCAACACGTCCCCAGCGCGGGGAAGTAGCGGGCGGATCATACAGCGACAACGCGCCTCCACTCACCCGTCGGCCGGTGCCTACGCCGGGAAGCACCGGCCGAACGCCTTCAGCAGCGAGAGCGGCCCCTTTACGCGCACCTTGCGCCGGATGATCGCCCACACGATGTTCTTTTCCTTCCGCAGGAAGCCGAGCCACGTCCCGGCGTCGGCGGTGATCGCGCAGTCGGCCTTCCCGATCAGCCCCGGCTTCACGTCCAGTTTCTGATCGCGGATCGTCACCGTCGCCTCGGCCGACTCGGCGCCGGTGAACCGGAAGTGGTAGACGGCATTCAGCCCGCGCGACTGCCCCGCCTGAAACACGATGTGCATCCCCGAGATGAACCCCGCGATGCTCGCCGGGCGAATGCCCGCCACCCGCCGGGCCTTCTTGTGCGGGAACCGCTGGGCCACATACTCCTCCGCA
Organism: Gemmataceae bacterium; assembly: GCA_019694755.1. Classification (GTDB taxonomy): domain Bacteria; phylum Planctomycetota; class Planctomycetia; order Gemmatales; family Gemmataceae; genus JAIBBI01. The sequence continues at coordinate 22,841 of JAIBBI010000060.1, read as the reverse complement.
TCCGACCCGGGCACGACGTAGATCGTCTCCTCCTTCTGCTGCAGCGGCCTCACCGTCTCGCCGAGGAACTGCGTCCGATCCTGCAGGAACGGCCCGATCACCTCCTCGCCGGCCGGGCAGACCGCCAGGCAGTACGCCGCCTTGTAGTTCGCCCCGAAGCTCAGGCTCTGCCACATCGATGCCGACTCCTGATCGGTCACGCGCCGGCGATAGTCCCGGGCGTCCCGGCTGTCGGCCACCTTCTCCACCCAGTCGGTGAACCCGTTCATGAACTCGCGATAGTTGTGCGTCAGGCACGCGCTGGGGTCGAACTGTCCGTCCGCCTTGATCGCCCCGACCGGGCACGCGGCCACGCAGAGCTTGCAACTCAGGCACGGGTTGTAGTCGATCGGCCGCGACTCCTCGTCGATCGTGGCCCCCACCAGCACGTGGCCGAGGATGATGAAGTTGCCGAACCGCGGGTGAATCACGTTGCGATGCACGCCCATCCGGCCCAGCCCCGCCGCCACCGCCACCGGCTTGTGCGACACGACCCACACCTTGCCGGGGAACTTCGTCATGTCCATCGGAAACCCGGCCGACGGGTTCAGCGCGCGGATGCCCCGGTCTTCGAGCTGTCGCACGATCTCCCGCGCGACTTCGTTCACGTGATCGGTCGTCTGATGAAACTCGAGGTTCGCCATCGGCCGCGACACGCTGCGGACCGGCTCGCGGTTCATCCTGCACACGATCGCGATCAGCGACCGGGCCGGCGGAAACGCGTCGAGAATCTCCGCCCGCTGGTCGTCGAGTTCCGCCCGGCTCAGCGACACAAACCCCACGTCGTCCGCCCCCGCGGCCAGGCACATCGCCCGCAGTTCGTCGCCCGACAGCCCGGCCGGCCGGGGCACCGGCAACTTGCCTCGATGAGCCACGGCCGTCGGGTGAAGTTCCAGTCGTACCACGGCGCACTCTCCCCGTCGCATCATGTACTTGCATTTCGCAAGTGACTGCTTGCATATTGCAAGTACACCGGCATAATGTCAAGAGACGCCCGTGAAAAAGGAGGCCGCCGTGCGGAAGTCGCGCCGTTCCGTCTGCCCGATCGCCTGTGCGCTCGACGTGTTCGGCGACCGCTGGACGCTGCTCGTGATCCGCGACCTGGCGGCCGGGCGGTCGCTGTTCTCCGAGTTCACTCGCTCGCCCGAGAAGATCGCCACCAACATCCTGACCGACCGCCTGCACAAACTCACCACCCACGGCCTCGTCGAAAAAACCGAAGACGCCTACCGCCTCACCCCCAAGGGCCAAACGCTGCTCCCCGTCCTCCGCACCATCGGCCAATGGGGTCTCACCCACCTGCCGGGTACGGAAGCGCGGATTTCGATTTGAGCCGGGCACTCGAGTTCTTGACGGGTAACCGACTGAGCAGGTTGAGCCGAACCGGCGATTGCCGATTCCTGATACACTGACTCCCGTCCTGATTTACCGGCCGGATTTGGGAGCTTCGCCTCGTGCCAGACACTGTCGTTGGCATCGATCTCGGGACCACGTTTTCTGCCGTCGCGTACCTCGGCGCTTCCGGCGCTGAGTTGATTCCGAACGCGCTCGGAGAAACACTGACACCCTCGGTTGTGGGAATCGACGAATCGGGCCGTCTACTTGTCGGTGCAGCGGCGCGGGAACTCCGTGTCACACGGCCGGAAAGGACGGCATCGCTTTTCAAGCGATACATGGGATCGGACTGGACGACCGTGCTGGCGGGCACAAAGTTCACGCCCGAAGAGTTGTCGAGCCGGGTTCTTTCCTCGCTGAAAGCGGACGCCGAAGCGCACCTGCGTCGACCGGTCGAAGCGGCAGTGATTACGGTCCCAGCCTATTTCAACGACCGCCAGAGGAATTCGACGATTGCCGCCGGACGGATCGCCGGCCTGCGAGTGGATCGAATCATCAACGAGCCGACTGCGGCTGCACTTGCCTACGGTTTCCACGAATCCGGTGAAAGCAAGACACTCCTGGTCTTCGATCTCGGGGGCGGGACATTCGATGTATCGATCGTCGATTTGTTCGAGGGTACCATCGAGGTTCGATCGTCGGCCGGCGAAAGCCAGCTCGGAGGGGAGGACTTCACACGGGCCATGGCCGCACGCCTCCTTGAGCGCGTCGGCCTGGTTTACGAACAGGCCGAGCACGGATCGCCCAAGCTCGTTTCGCGGCTCCTGCAGCAATGCGAGCTGGCGAAAAGGAAGCTGGCTCGCGTTACAACGGTTGTCGTTCAGATTCCGGACCGCAATGGCGAGTTGACCGAAGGCGGTGCGGGGCACACGATCTCTCGTGCTGAGTTCGATTCGTGGACATCGCATCTGTTGGCAAGAGTTGACGGTCCGGTCCGCCGAGCGTTGGGTGACGCAAAACTCACCCGTTCGGACATCCAGGAGGTCATCCTCGTCGGCGGGGCAACACGCATGCCGGCTGTTTTTCAGCGGGTGGCGGAAATCCTGGGGCAGCCGCCGCACCGTCGGTTGAATCCCGACGAAGTAGTCGCTCTCGGTGCCGCCGTGCAGGCCGGCTTGTGCGCCAGGGCCGAGGCAGTGAACGATCTGGTGGTGACGGACGTCGCGCCATTTACGCTCGGTGTGGAGATTACCAAGACGTTCGGCCGGGAAATGCGAGACGGGTATTTCCAACCGATACTCGATCGCAACACCACACTTCCGGCCAGCCGCGTAAGCCGATTCGGCACCATGCACGCGAACCAGACGCAAATCACGATCAACATTTATCAGGGGGAAAGCAGACGGACTCAAGACAATCTGTTCATCGGTTCATTCGACGTGAAGAACATCCCCCGCGGTCCGGTCGGGCAATCCGTCGACATCAGGTTCACATACGATCTCAACGGCGTGCTCGAGGTGGATGCGACAGTGGTAGCCACGCAGGCTACGACGACGCACGTGGTGACGCGCTATGCTCAAGGGCTCACGCCGGATCAGATCGCCGCCGCCGTGGCGGCAATGGCGAAACTGAAAACCCACCCGCGCGATGAACAGGTCCACCGCTACCTGATCCGCCGTGCCGAGCGCGTGTTCGTGGAATTGGATGCCGTCGGCCGGGACAACCTCACCGCGTTGCTCGACGCGTTCGAGGCCGCACTGAGCCAGCAGGATCCGACTGCGATATCAATGCACTCCGACGCGCTGCTCGAGTTTCTCAACTACCACGACCCACATGCCGGCGAGGATGATGATGTCGCCTGACGACCGGGCAGAGCTCTTGAAAAGCCTGCCGGGCAACGACTATCACTCGCGGCAGCAAGACTTCAAACCCGGAGCTATAGCCGGATTTGCACGGGATTTCTGGCAACTCTCGCCGGAAGAACGTGAAAGACTTGCTGCTGCCCTGGCATTACGGCTGCCGGAGCATGGAGTTCTGCGTTCGTGGCTCCAGCGATTGAAATCCATCACCGACGTTGTGTTGCCGGACGAAGGCGAATTGAAACCGGCGGAGGCGGAGTTGCTCCGGCATATTGCAACGCTGGCGGTCGCTCCGCTTCACGAACGGGCCATGATGCGTCGGCAATTCGTCCTGTCGTGTACTTCCCGCTGGATGGAAATGCGCGACGCTGCTGGCGGTCTGCGCAGAAACCATCCTGCCGTCGCCCGACTCGCACCGGAACTCCTGGACGATCTCGTGCAGGCAAAAGCCGATCTAGTGGTCGTCACGGCAGACGACAGGCTGTGCCGGCCGGCGCACGGCGTGGCCGACCTCTTTATCACGTGGCCACGGAAGCCGTTGTCGGAAAGAGAAGCCCCCGGATGGGCCTACGTCGTCGCCGCACTACTCCTGGGGCTTTGGGTGTACTTGGCAAGGAAGCCGGACCCGAGAGACGGGGTCCAGTACTACTCGCCACCGCCGATATCCAACAAATCACTCCCATGACTCTCTCGCAACGCCTTCACGAAATCAGAGAGTGCGGCTTTCGAAAGCCGGCGGACGACGCCGCGGAATTCCGGCACGAAGTGGAGACGTTTGCGCAAGAATTCTGGACGCTCCCGGATGATGAGCGAATGACGGCCTGCAATAGATTGCTCGCGCGCTCACCGCTCCACTCTCCGGAACGCAACAGGCTACTGCGATTGCAGACCGCGGATGAGTTTGCCTGGCCGAAGGAACCTGACGATCCACTGCAAGCCGAGTTGATTGGAGATTTGAAGAAGTACCTCGCACTGAGTCCTCCGGAACAGGCGAGCCTGTTGTCATGTCGCGCACCCCGGCCGGAACCCCTCGGCGACGAAACTCGACTAGCGCTGGAGCGGTTTTTGCAGACCGTTCCCGGGTTGCGGCGTGCAACCGCCGAATATGTCGCCCGGATATTACAACCCGAAGACCGTGCAGCACGTCACGACTGGAAGCCGTTGGAGAGGCCTCGCCATGTCATTGTTCCGGACAGTAAGTCCATGGGCGGCCGTTCGCCCCAACAACAACGAAAACCGCCCGAACGCTTCATGAATGTTGTCCGATATGACCGCGCTTCAACATCTATCTGGGCCCGCCACCCCATCGGGATGCCGGTCGGAATTGTTTTGTTCAGCCTCGTCGCGGCAATCATTCTCGTCAACCTGACCGATCCCAAACACGGACCAAAACCAGACCCGCCGTCGTTGCCCAATGTCATCCCTCCCACCTTTCCTTCGATCCCGCGATACAAACCTCAATAACAGTACCATGGCCCAGCATTCGCTCCCCGAAGACCCGGCCGACTGGCCGGACGATCCCCACGAATTGCTCGGCGTTTCGCCGGGTGACGATACCCTGACGATTCGTCGGGCTTACACGGCGTTGATCCGCCGGTACAAGCCCGACCAGGCGCCGGAACAGTTCCGCCGAATCCGCGAGGCATACGAGGCACTTCGCGACCCTTCTCCATTCGTCATTAATCGCGCCGGGCCACGACAAGACTTGCCGGCAGCGTCCCAATCCTTGACGGGGCCGGTCGACAACGCCCGGGATCTCGAGTTGGAATCCGCGTGGGATCAGGCAGTTGCAGGCGACCTTTCCCAAGCCTGCGCCCGGCTCCGACGACTCTTCGAGGCCGACCCTGACGACGGCCGCGCAGCGTTACGGCTTCACTGGCTGATTTCCACCGAACCGTCGTTGTCGACGGATCGTCCTCCATTGGATTGGTTGCTCATCGCCGCCTGTTCTGCACGACCACCCAACGCGGCAGTCGACTTGCTGTTGGAGACGATCGAGCACGGAGACTCCGAGATTCTGGCGCAAACCGTACGCGCAATCGATTGCACGGCAGATCTCGATCTTTTGGCGCGAATCGTGATCGCCCGCTGGCACGCGGCTATCGAACGCGGAGAATGGGACGTTGTCGAAGCCGAATGGTATCGCGTCCGCGCCCGCCTCGGTACCGGGTGGCACAGCCTCTTACTGCCCGTCAATATTGCCACATTGTGGCAATCGACATCCGCTGCTCGCGATGCCATGCTTCAGAGGCTGAATCGCGAATGGGGCGAGCTCGGGGACAACGCGGGAGCCTACTGGGCCGACACACTCGACTACCTCGACTGGGTATCTCTGTGTGCCGAGAATTGGGGTGATGTTCTCGCAGACCACAAAATCACTCCCGTCCTGAAGTCATGCGTGTCCCGGGCGTGGTATCGGTCACATGTCCCGCAACTGGAGTCGCTACTTTCGCAGATTGCCGATGATCCCGATTCGTGGTACCGAACGCTCCGCGACGTGGAAGCCGTTTCCAAGGGTTGCCTGAACGGTTTGGCTAACCACCTCAGAATGCTCCTGTCAACTCGATGTTCCACGCGTGAGTATGACGATATCGCCTGGATCACACTTCTTGACCATTTCCAACAAATGGGAATCGGCGTGCTGAAGTCAAACGACTCCGCGGTGGAACTGGTCATCGATTTCTGCTGGCGCGAACAGGTCAGTCCCGCACAGATCGCGCAGAAGATACGGGAGTTCGCAGATCCGGATGCCAACCCCAGGTCGCTCGCGATCCTCGAAGGAGATCGTGCTCTGACTGTTGTCTGCCTGGCACGGACCGTGTTTTGGTCCCCGCTGTCCGCCGGTCCGCAATTGACGGCAGAGTATTCGGATACCCCGGGCAGGGTAGATGCGGCCTGGGCTCGGGCTGTCGCGGGCGACCTTCGGTCCGCTTATGTTGCCCTCGTGCATGAGGCCCAAGTTCAATCAACATCTGACATCCACCTGCGTCTTTATTGGCTCGTTCGAGTCGAACCGGCACTCGACGCAAATCGCCTGCCGATTCATTGGTTGGTAGCCGACCTGATGGAGGGACGCAGGCATAACTCCGTCGTCTCGCTATTGGCCAGGGAACTGCAGGAGCACCCCGGAACAAGTTTGGATGTGGTGAGACCGCTCGCCAATGCCAATCTGCCGTTGGAGGTTTGGAGCGAGTTACTGCGCAACGTGTGGCAAGCCGCGCTGGAAGCCGGCCGGGCAGAGATCATCGACGACTCATGGGAAACTGCCCGGCAGCGATTGTCGGAGAGTGACGAACCGCATTGGCTACGTTTGCTGTGCACCGTGGTGAACACGGCAAGTTGGCGACTGCACGACTCCGCCGCCAATGAGATTCTGACTCGGGCGCGCCGCGAACTTGCCCGCGCCGGATCTCCGGGTTGGGTCTTGGCCCACGAACTGGATCGACTCGACTGGCTGGAGCTTCTGACTCCGGACTGGCGAAAGTACCTTTACCAGCAGCGCGGGGTGCCTCTGCTGGAACAGTTGATACCCCGAATGTGGAGCCTGGAATACCACGAATACTATCCACTGCTCATCGAATGGTTCGAAGGAGTCGACGCCCAACCGACGACTTGGCTGGCCGAACTGGACGGGTTGAAGCGTTCAAGTCCGGCTATTTGCGCGCTGGTCGATCAGGTACTCCAAACGCACGCAACAACCGTTTACCCGGCAGTGCCCCTCGACCCTCCCACACTCGCCTGTCTTGCCCGGCAGTTCTGTCGCGCCGTAGCCGCCAGTCGCAGTTTCAGTTATCGCGAAGTCGCACTTCATTTCTGCTTGGACCATCACATTCTCCCGGCCTGGCTTGCCCCGCATGTCACCGGCAAGAACTCTCGGGCCGTCGAATCCGTTGCCGATTGGTCGATTCAGACCATTTGTCTGATTCGCCAACTTTACTGGGCCGAGCTACCGATCTCACAATCCTGACCCGACCTCATAAGCGGTGTCGGTCACCGTTTCCGGGGCCGACGAGCCGCCAGCCTTGTGCCGGCGGTACGACCGCATCCCGCGCGAAAGCAACAGCCCACCCCGGCCATGACTGTCCGGGCTCGCCTGACACCTGACACCCGGCACCCCTCTTCCCGACTCCCGACTCCCGACTCCCGACCGTTTCCTCCATTACTCCAGTTCGTCTATTTCCTCCCCAGTGGGGTGGTCGGTTGGGCCGAAACGAATTTCCCCAACCCGGGCTTCCACATCAACTGCCGCCCCGGCAACGGCTTACGGCCGAACTCGTTTCGGGTGGTCGGAAAATGCGTTTCTGGAAGCATTTCTGCCGGATGGCCGGGCTACTCGCCCTCGAAATGTCCATCCGGGCCTCGTTGGCCCTTCAGCGGTGGTCCCGACCCGATCGATAATCGACGTGGAGGGGTCTGCCGTGCGTTACCTGGCCATTGCGGTGTTTCTGCTCGCCCCGTCGCTGGCGAAGGCCCAGTACGGTGCGGGGCTCTACTACCCCCGCGGGGCGTCGTTCGGGTTCTGGACTGGCCCCGCGTTCGGCTACTTCCCCGGGGCGTACGGCGGGTTCTGGTCCAACGGCTACTCGCTGTACGGCCCGCCCGTGCCCACCTACGGCAGTATCCCCGGCTTCTTCGGCGGCTCCGACCAGAAGCTCAGCAACTTTCCCGACAGCCGATACCTGTTCCCGCCCTACGGCTGGGAACCCGGCGGGCTTAACGCCTACCCGGTCTGGGGTCCGTGGGGCGGTCGTGGCGTCGTGATCCCGCTCAACCGCCCGACCCGCGACGTGACGATGATGGCCGGCCCGGCCGTGTGCGAAGTCCAACTCCCGACCGACGATGCCGAGCTATTCATCAACGGCACCAAGTACGAAAGCACCGGCAGGCACCGCCGGCTCATCAAGGACATGCCACCACGAACCGGCGACACCTGGGAGGTCGAAGTCCGCTGGGCCGGGCCGATGAGCATCGGCTCCGCCCGGCGATCGGTCACCGTCCGCGCCGGCGAAGTCACCTCGGTCGACTTCACCGCCCCCGCCGGCGGATGAGCCAACAACTCGCAACAGGGCCTAGCAACAACAGGGCCGTCGGCTCCGGCACGGCCGACACCGTCAGGTTGTCGAGCGCGAAGTAGGTCGGCGTGTTGATGCCGAACGGCCCCACATCACTCGACGCAAAGTCAAACTGCATCGTCGTCGGCGAGCCCAACCCGGCCAGGTCCAGCGTCGTCCACCCACCGAGCAGGTAATCCTGCGCGTTGTTCGCAAACCGGTAGTCGGCCAGGTAGATCGACGTAGTCCCGGTCACGGCATTGCCCGCGTCGCGCCCGGTGACGATGAGTTGAAAGTAGTCCGGGTCATTGCCCGACACGCCACCGAATTTCTTGGAGTACGAATCGCCGAGCAGCATCGAGAAGTAGGCGTATGTGGTGTTGGCCACGCGAACGCTCGTAGGCCGGGTCCCCGCCGGGAGCGTCACCGTGGGCCGGACGTCGTTGAACGTGTCGAAGTACCCGACGGCATACTGCGCCGAACCATCGCCACCGCCGCTCGCGCTGAATGCCGAGTACTGGTTCGTGAAGCCGACCGTGGTGACATCCGTGACCCGGCTGGCGGCGAACCCGGCCCACGACCCGAACATGGGATCCACGAAGTTGTGAAACGTCGCTCCCCCGCTCAAGACGGTCTGGTTGTTGACAAACTGCCCGGGCAGGATTGCGACATCCTCCAGCCCGATAACCTGTGCCGGGCAAATGCTCGCCAGACCGAGCAAAGCCAGTAGCGCAATTTTCTTCATCTCGGATGCTCCATCCATTTATTCCTCGACACATTCGCCGCCGGCCCGGGTGCAGAGTGCAGCCAGCACCGGCAGCGACGTGGTTTGCCGGAGGAAGCGGACCCCGCCGCCGGCGAATGCGGCGTGTGCGCCGCCGGCGGGGTGATCGCTCCTCAGGTCGTTCTCGAAGTCCGGCCCCTGATTGATGGCAAACGCCTGGTCGAACAGATTGCGACCGTTGGCCCACTGGCCGTCGGTCGATCTGCTGTCCTCGCCCACAATGATCGTGTGGCTCGCGCCGTCGGTGATGTCGGCCAGGCGGTAGGCCGTGTCGTGGACGAGCACACCCTTGAACGGCCAGTTGGGCCCGGTGATCCGCTCGCCGATGATGCCGCCGTAATCCGTCGCACCCAGCCCACTGACAAGAGGCGCGAGACGGCGCGACGCCGGGCAGATGTAACTGGTGACCACCGCCTGCGCGGCCGACCGGTTGTCGATGTGGTCGTACGCCTTGGCCGTGTCGAACGCGCTCGCCAGATCGCCGCGTTCGAGGTACGGCAGCAGATACACCGACCACGCGAGTTGGCGTTTCGTCGAAGCCGCCGTCGGCCGCCATTCCGTGCAACCGACGGGGAATCGGCCGTGGGCGTCGTGGAATTGGTGCAGCGCGAGGCCGATCTGACGGAGGTTGTTGAGACACGCCGTCGCCGTGGCCGCCCCGCGGGCCCGCTGCACGGCCGGGAGCAACAGACCCATCAGCGTCGCCAGGATGGCGACGACGACGAGGAGTTCGACGAGGGAAAACGCACGGCGTGCGCGCGGCATGATGCCCTGCTCGGGGCCGTGGCTCGCGGCCCGATGGCTTCGGCGGTGCGAAATCGTGCAGGCCCCCCGCCCGCGCGGGGGAATACGAAGTTGACCTGCCCGTGCGCCTGGTGCCGAGGCGGATTGCGGACGTCTGGCTCCGGCAGGTCTTCCGGCTTCCGGCTCATCGCGCCCCGCGGGCGGCCTTCCCGGGATGAAACCCAGTGGCCTGTTGCGAATGCCCGCGGGCCTGGCCAGTCACGGCGGCGGCCCCGCAGCGGTCTTGCACCGCTTTCCCTCTTCGCCCCGCACGACAAGCCGCACGGGGAACCCGAGCCAAATGAGGTGATACGGCGCAGTCGGTCCCCGGCAACTACCTGACATCATGTTGGAATATCGAAACAGGTTTAACTACAGTGGTGCGTTCAACTTGCTCAATCATCCAATTCGGCGGAGGTGCTGTTCCACAATCGGATCACCGGCTCATCCCGGTTGTGGTCGTACCCCAGCACGCACAGCGCGGCCGTCGTCAAATACAACAGTCGCCCCGCGCTGACCTCCAACCCGAGCCACCTTGCCGCCAGCGCGCGGAGAAAATGTCCACTTGAGAACACCAGTTGATCGCCGTCCATGGATTGCAGCCGGGCGATGACCCGGTCCGCCCGCGCTGCCACTTCGGCCACCGATTCGCCGCCGGGAGCGCCGTCGCGAAAGACGACCCAGCCGGGTCGGCGAGCCCGAATCTCCTTCGAGAGCAACCCCTCGTATTCGCCGTAATTCCACTCGACGAGGTCGGGGTCGACTTCGCCAGTGAAACCAGCGAGTTCGCAGGTCCGCCGGGCGCGTTGCAGCGGGCTCGTCAGAACACGGGCCCACGAACGACACTTCAGACGATTGCCGATCCGGCGGGCCGCTTCGTCGCCGTGGGCCGTCAGCGGAATATCTGTTAGTCCCGTGTGCTGGCCGGACTTCGACCAGGCCGTCTCACCGTGCCGGGCGAGGACAATCTCGGGCAACCGTTCGCTCATGGCTGATACCCCCAGTGGCCCATTGTGGCACGGCGCGACACAATGGGCCACATGCCAGCACCCCGGCGACAGGTGACGTTGGAGCTCGGAATCCACGGCGAGCGTGTGAAGATCACCGCACCGCAGCCACCGCACCGCGCCCGGCTCGACGAGTTGCTGCCACTGATCCGCGCCATCGACGACGCGATGATCGGGCGTTCCGCGGCCAGTGAACCGATCTCCTGCAAGGCAGGCTGCTCGGCCTGTTGCCGGGCACAACCCGTCCCTGTGACCCCGCCCGAAGCCAACGCGCTGCGACGATTGGTGAGCAGTTTACCGGAGCCGCGACGCTCCGCTGTTCTCGCACGCTTCAAGAACGCCGCCGACCGGCTTCACGCGGCCGGGTTGGCCGAGCCTTTTCTGACCCGCGATCCCGCTGTTTCCCCCGAAGAGTCCGTCGCCATCGCCCGCAAGGTGTACGACCTCGGGCTGGTCTGTCCGTTCCTCGACAACGACTTGTGTTCCATCTACGCCGAGCGACCGTTCGTCTGCCGCCACTATCTGGTGACCACGCCCGCCAGCCATTGCGACGATCCATTCACGAACGAAGTCCGTCGAATTCCGCTCCCCGTGACTCCGGCGGCCGCAGCCCTCGCGATGACCGAGCGCAAGACTCGTGCTCCCGGTTACACCGTCCCGCTGGTCATCGCCTTGGAATTCGCGGAACGGCACAAATCGGAGTTGGAACGGACGTACCCATCCAGCGAGGTCGCTCGGGAATGGGTTGCGAAGATGGTGAGTGAAGATGACGATTGATGTCGCAATAGGCCGATAGCATGGGGCGTCACATGCCCCCTCGCTAGACTAGCGTCATGAACGCTCACTCGCACTGGCTGAGTCGCTCGGCCGGGATTCTGCTTCATCCGACTTCGCTTCCCGGGCCGTACGGCATCGGCGATCTGGGCCCCACGGCCCACGCCTGGGTTGACACCCTCGCGCTGGCCGGCCAATCCTGGTGGCAGGTTCTGCCGCTGGGCCCGACGGGCAAAGGTGATTCGCCGTACTCGTCGTTCAGCGCATTTGCCGGCAACCCCGTTCTCATCAGCCCCGAACTGCTCCTGCGCGACGGGCTGGCCGTGAAGGCGGACCTCGATGCCGCGAAGTTCCCGGCCGATCGCATCGACTTCGGACACGTCCCGCAGTTCAAGTACTGGTTGCTCGACCGGGCTTTCGAAGCCTATCAGCGCGGGGCGGCCCCGACCCTTCGCATCGCCTTTGCTGAGTTCTGCCTGAATCAGTCGGCCTGGCTCGACGATTTCGCCCTCTACATGGCGCTCAAGGAGAAACACGGCGGCGGCGACTGGCGCGAATGGCCCACGCCGCTGGCCCGCCGCGATGACCGCGCTCTGGCGGCCGCACGCGCGGAACTGGGATCGACAATCGACCGGCACCGCTTCCGGCAGTTTGTCTTCTTTCGTCAGTTGGGTGAGTTGCGGACTCACGCGGCCGGCAAACATGTCCGCCTGCTCGGCGACGCGCCGATCTTCGTGGCGGCAGACTCGGCCGACGCGTGGGCAAACCCGGAGATCTTCCTGCTCGGCCCCGATCACAAGCCCAATGTCGTGGCAGGCGTGCCACCGGATTACTTCAGCGAGACCGGCCAACTCTGGGGCAACCCTCTTTACGACTGGGCAGCAATGAAGAAGACGGGATACCTATGGTGGGTCCGTCGGCTCAAGGCACTCTTCCAGCAGTTCGACGTTGTCCGTCTCGATCACTTCCGCGGATTCGAGGCGGCCTGGCATGTACCGGCCGGCGCGAAGGACGCGGTAAAGGGCGAATGGGTGCCCGGACCCGGAATTGACTTGTTCAATGTGCTTCGCAAGGAGCTGGGCGGCCTGCCCCTGGTGGCCGAAGATCTCGGCCTGATCACGGCCGAGGTCGACGCGCTCCGCGAGGCGGTCGCGCTGCCCGGTATGAGAGTGCTGCAATTCGCGTTCGGCGGCGACCCGACCTTCCGGTTCCTGCCGCATCACTTTGAGAAACACACCGTCGTCTATACCGGCACGCACGACAACGACACCACGGAAGGGTGGTTCCTGACCCTGCCGGCCGGCGACCGCGAGTATCTGCTGAAGTACGCGCCTGGCATCGAGGCCGACCCGGCCGGCGAGTTGATGCGGATGGCCTGGGCCAGCGTCGCCGACCTCGCCATTGTCCCGCTGCAAGACGTGCTGGGGCTGGGCACCGACGCGCGGATGAACGTGCCGGGGTTGGCCGACGGCAATTGGGGTTGGCGGGTCACCGAAAAGCAGCTCAATCGCAAGGCCTTCGAAAGACTCGGCGACTGGACCTGGCGTTACGACCGGAAGGCGAAGGCGCCCAAAGCGCCGCCTCCCGATGGTGATACAATGAAAAGGCCGGCGAAAACAATGTAATGTCTATAGTTCGAGCATCACCGACTTGGGCTTGATCAAGGGACCGACTGGACACCCATGTCAGAGAAGCTCACACTTCCCGTCACCTTACCTCTCGACGACGCGCCGCCGGCGGTAGCCGCGCCACGGGCCGTGCTGGAACACGAACCGGAGCTTTTGACCTGGCTGGCGGAACGGGGGCAACCCGCGCTCCGCGCGAAGCAGATCCGCCGGCAGATCATCGCCAATCGGGCCGAGTCGTTTGCGGCCATGACCGACCTACCGCTCGCCCTGCGCGAAGAGCTTGCGCGGGATTGGGCGGTATTTGCGACCGAAATTGCCGCGTCGCCGGTAGCGGGCGACGGGACGCGAAAGCTCCTGCTCCGATTGCACGACGGCAAGTTGATCGAGTGCGTACTTCTCGCGGAAGCAGATCGCCGGACTGCCTGCATAAGTACCCAGGTGGGCTGCGGTATGGGCTGCGTCTTCTGCGCGAGCGGTCTTGAAGGGGTCGCCCGCAATCTGACCTCTACGGAAATCCTCGAACAACTCCTCCGCCTGCGAAACTTCCTGCCCGCCGGCGAGCGACTCACCCATTGCGTGGTCATGGGTATGGGCGAACCCCTGGCCAACCTGCCCGCCCTGCTCGAAGCCCTGGCGGTCGCCGGGAAGAAAGACGGGCTGGACTTGGGCCAACGACACATCACGATCTCCACGGTCGGACTTCCCGCCAAGATCCGGCAACTGGCCGAGGCCGGCAAGCAATACCATCTCGCCGTCAGCCTTCATGCCCCGGACGACGGGTTGCGGAATCAGATCGTACCCACCAACGACCGTGTCGGACTCGCAGCAATTCTGGAGGCGGCCGACGACTTCTACAAGACGACCGGCCGGCAGGTGACCTATGAATATGTCCTGCTCGGCGGGCTGAACGACGGCCCATTGCACGCCCGGAAACTGGTCGAACTCCTCCGCGGCCGGCAGGCTCACCTCAACCTGATCCCGTTTAACTCGGTCGACGGTCTCGATTACCAGCGACCCGACCCGGATGACGTGACCCGGTTTGCGGAGACGCTCCGCCGGGCGGGCATCAGCACCAAGGTCCGCAAGACGAAGGGCGGCGACATCGCGGCCGCCTGCGGGCAGTTGCGCCGCCGGGCCGAAGCCGCGGGACCGGTCGCCTGACGCGCGGATCATCGACGATTCCGCGAAGTTGCGTTATCGTAACAGTAGCCCCACCCGAACGGCGCATGAGCACGAGCATACCGACCGGCGGCAATACGACGCAGTTGATGTCGGTCCGTGACCCCGACGTTCGACTGATGGTGCGCGTGCGCGACCACGACGACCCCGAGGCCTTTGCCGACCTGGTCGACCACTACCAGAACCGCCTCGTCGGTGTTCTACGTCACATCCTGGGCGGACATCCCGAAGAGGCGGAGGACCTGGCGCAGGAGGTCTTCCTTCGCGTCTACCGGACCCGCAAGAAATACCGGCCGCGGGCCAAGTTCGCGACCTGGCTGTTCACGATCGCCAATAACCTCGCACTGAACGCATTGCGCAGTCGGCGGCGGAAGCCGACCGTCTCGCTGCCCGCCAGCGAGTCCGGCCCGCTTGGCCCCCGGCCCGCCGAGCAACTGGTGGCCGACTCGCAGGCGGTGCCCAGCAAGCGGCTGGCGGCGACGGAACTTGCGGATGTCATTCGGGCTGCACTGGACGAGTTGAACGAGCGTCAACGGATGGCTGTGGTGTTGAATAAGTTTGAGGAGATGAACTACGCCGAGATCGCCGAGGTCATGGGCCTGAGCACCAAGGCAGTGAAGTCGCTCCTGTCGCGGGCCCGCGCTCGGCTCCGCGAAGTGCTTCAGGATTACATCTACATGAATTCCGGCCCGGTTCCGACCGTGCCCGATCCGGAGGAGGACGCCTGATGCCGAAGCGACCGATCTCCGACGACGACCGTGAAGAGCTGATCGCCTACCTCGACGGCGAATCCGACCGCGCCGCCCGGAAGCGCGTCGAAGCCCGGCTCAACAGTGATCCGCGGCTCCGCGCCGAGGCCGACGCACTCAAGAAAGCCTGGGAGTTGCTCGATCACCTGCCCCGGCCCGAGCCCAACCCCACGTTTACGACCAAAACGCTCGATAAGCTGGCCGCGCTCCGGCCGGTTTCCCCTTCGGCAACAATTGTCCTTCCCCAAGTAAGTCATCGCGTTCCGTGGGTATGGGCGGCAATCACAGCCGGGGGGCTGGCCCTCGGGTGGTTTGCGGTCGGCCTGCTGACGGGCGGCCGAAGTTCGGCGAACGTCCGCCTGGACGATCCGGTCCTGGTCCGCGACCTTCGGCTCATTGAAAACCTTCCGCTGTTCCATGCGGCCGAGTCGATCGAATTCCTCCACGCGCTCGATACCCCGGATCGGTTCGGCGCGGATTCACCGGGCCCCTGATGCGATTCCGGTCGGCGATCCTGGCGTTGCTGTGTGCCACTGCTGCGTGGGCCGCCCTCGATATGCCCGGCGACGAGGCGTCGAACCGGCGGTTGCTCAAGCTATGGGCGGCCGACCCGGCTCATGCCGACCGCCTCCGCACCAACCTGGTGGCATTCCAGAACCTGCCGGCCGATCAGCAGGATCGCCTGCGGAAACTCGACAAGAGCCTGCACGATCTCGACACGGTCGAGCGCGACCGGCTTCGGGGTGTCATGGAGCGGTATGCCGGCTGGCTTTCGCGGCTCGACCCGACCGAACGCGCTCGCATTCAGGCAATCCCGCCCGGGCCCGAGCGTGCCAAAGTCATCTCGGAGATCCTGGATCGCCAGTGGCAGGAGTCGCTACCGCGAGCCGACAAAGAGCGACTGGCCAAGGCCGGACCCGAGGAAAAGACGAGGCTCCTGGAAACCTGGCGGAAGGAAGAAAAGGAACGCCGGGAAATGCGGGCCGTCGCCCGACGGACCGTTGAAGAGGCGGCCCAGTTCGGCCCGCTGGGGCAACGGATCGACGACTTCCGTGATCGCGTCGCAGTTTATGTTGAAGACAGCCTGCGTCCGCTGGCGACCCCGGCCGAGGAGGCGCGAATCTCAGGGATGGCGCGCATGAATCCGGGCCGGTGGTTGCAATCGGTTCACGACGTGGCGGCCGGGAAGTCGCCGCTGCCGTTCCCGGGCCCCGCGGTGCCGGGCGGGCGAAAGGCCGTCCGGAGCTTCCGCGATATTCCGACGGAAGTGGCCACTAGGTTTCCCGCGCCGTTGCCCCGTGCCATTACCGATGCCGAGGGCAAATGGCCCGACTTCCCATTGGCGGTGATGGCAATTGCCCGGCAAAACAAGCTCGATCTGCCGGCAAACCTCCTCGGGCCCACGAGGGTCGACGAGCTGCCGCCCGGAGCCAAGAGGTTTGTAGCCAACGACTTACTTCCAAAACTGTCTGCCGAAGACAAAGGACAACTCGCCGCGACCGAGGGTCAATGGCCTGAGTACCCGAAAAAAGTGAAGGAACTCTCGGATAAATACAAATTGACGGTTCCCGGTCTCGTTCTGCCGGGGACACCGGAACAATGGACCGCGATCATGAGCTCCCGGCAGTTCCGGGGCGGGAAGGGCAATTAGGGCGGGCGCGCACCGGGTACGTAGAAACCAAGCCTTCCGCGGCCGACGAAACTGGCCGGCCGAATCTTCGGAACTATTTGCGGTGTCGGATCTTAGCGCGCATGCGTCGCTTCTTGCGTCCGACCTTCCGACGACCCTTGCCACGGCGGGCTGCCATACCGTCTTCTCCGAATTTAGGAACCATTCCGGAACAATCGCAGACAGTTTGTTCTAGGGCGGCCCGGCGACACGACAAGCTGAGAAAGCTGCGGTCATAATCGGAACGGGTACCGGACGCCCTGAAGGCGGCAGGTCTGGCCAAACTGCCCAGACCACCCTAATTGTGAGGAGACGGCAGCGGACCGACTTGCCAAGGCGGTTCGGGTTGCCGGTTTCCGTATCCGGGAGTAGAAACTCGGTTTCGGCGCGGCCGAGGCCGTCCCCAAGGCCGGGGCTCGGGAAACGCCGTATGCGCTACCACCTGATCGACCGCATTGTGGCGTTCGAGCCGGGAAAAAACCTCCGGGCGTTGAAGCAACTCTCGCTCGGTGAAGAGTATCTGGCCGACCACTTCCCCACCTTTCCGGTCATGCCGGGGGTGCTGATGTTGCAGGCCCTGGTCGAGGCCGCCAGTTGGCTGGTCCGGTTTAGCAGGGATTTCGACCCGACGGTCCTGGTCCTCCGCGAAGCGAAGAACGTCAAATATGGCAGCTTCTTCGCCCCGGGCAACCGGATGAACGCCATTGTCGACCTTGTCGGAGAATCCGACGGCCGATTCTCCTTCAAGGGGAAAGGCGAAGTGAACGGGCAGACAACCGTGGCTGCATCGTTTACTCTGGGCGGGTACAACCTCCGAGACAAGAACCCGGCATGGACCGGTCGGGATCAGGAACTGGCGAAAAACCTCCGGAGCCACGGCGAGTGGCTGACCGGAACCCGATAAGAGGACGAGCATGCAGTTGGCGGATCGAGTCGCGTTGGTCACAGGCGGCAGCCGGGGTATCGGCCGGGGCATCGTCCGAGCGCTGGCATCGAATGGGGCCAAGGTCGTGTTCGTCTATCGAGGAAGCGCGGAACACGCGACCAGCCTGGAAGCGGAAGTGAAGGCGGCGGGGGGCTTTGCCAAGGCCGTCCAGGCGGACGTCGCCGAGGCCGGTGCCGCCGCCCGGGTCGTCGACGCCGTGGTCGCTGAGTTCGGCCGACTCGACATACTGGTCAACAATGCAGGGATCATACGCGACGGGCTTTTCGTCCGCATGTCAGACGCCGACTGGGACGCGGTGATCGCGACAAACCTCCGTGGAACGTTCGCATTCTGCCGGGCCGCCATCGAACAGATGGCCCTCCGGCAGCGATATGGTCGAATAGTCAATGTCAGCAGCGTGGCTGCCGAGCATGTTAACGCCGGCCAGACGAACTACGCCGCAAGCAAAGGCGCTGTGAATTCGTTCACCCGGGCGCTGGCGATGGAAGTCGCCGGGCGGAACGTAACGGTAAACGCCGTCGCCCCCGGCTTCATCGGCACCGACATGACGGAAGCCATCCGCAACAAGGCCGGCGACATCATCAAGAAGATGATCCCGGCCAAGCGGCTCGGCGAACCCGACGACATCGCCAAGGCCGTCGCTTTCCTCGTGGGCCCGGATTCGACGTACATCACCGGCCAGGTGCTGACGATCGACGGCGGGCTCAGCTTGGGAGCGATGGCCGGGTAACCGGGGCCCCGCCCCGTGAATCAAACGCTTAATGAACCTGATGGACTCGAAGAGGGGAAGAACGATGACGAAGGATGAAATCTATCAAAAGGTCGCCGGGACGCTCGTCGAGGCGCTCAACGTCGATGAAGACGAGATCAAGAAGGAAGCCAAGCTGCAGGGCGACCTCGGGGCCGAGTCGATCGACTTCCTCGATATTGTTTTCCGTCTGGAGCGGGAATTCGGGATCAAGATCCCGCGCGGCGAACTCTTCCCGGAATCGATCTTCCAGGGCGACCCGGACCTCGTTCAGGACGGGATGATCACCGAAAAAGGCCTGAAGGAGCTCCACGAACGGATGCCCTACGCCGAGCTCGGCGATTTCGACAAGAATCCCGAATTGAGCCACCTCGGCGACATCTTCACCGTGGACCTGATCAGCCGTTACATCGACTACAAGCTGAATCAGACGACCAAGGCCTGATACCGCTGGCCGTGCGCGGCGGACCGCGGGAATTCGAGCCGCCGCCCCTTCCGGGGGCGGACCTGCCGATAGGAAGCCGGCAGCCTCGACATCCACCGTCCGTCGCCCGCCGCCGCTCACCCGGCAGTCAACACCCATGCGTTGGATCTGGATCGACCGCTTCCTGGCCTACGAAAAAGGCAAGTCGGCTACGACGGCGAAGTACCTTTCGCTGGCCGAGGACTTTCTCACGGCCCACTTTCCCGGCTATCCGGTCATGCCGGCCCCCCTCATTCTCGAGGGAATGGCCCAGACCGGCGGGATTCTCGTGGGCGATGCCACCGATTTCCGCGAAAAAGTCGTCCTGGCCAAGATCAACAAGGCCACCTTCACCGGCGAAGCCGTCGCCGGCCAGGAACTCGTCTACAAAGTGGAGCTGATTTCGCTGCGGAGCGAAGGGTCGATCATCACCGGCGAAGTCTCGGCCGACGGCATCTCCATCGGCCAGGCGGAGATCCAGTTTGCCCACCTGGACAATACACGGGCCGGCCAGATGTTCGGCGAGACGAACTTCGTCTTCACCGGCGAACTGAAGCGGATGCTCGCCCAGGCTCACTCGACGGCGAAGCCATGACACCAGCCGACCGGCTTCAGCGCACCCCCGGCGACCGGGCCGCGGGCGTTGTCCGGTTCCGGCACCGCACATAACCTAAGTTGAAGGAATCGGACTAACACAGATATGGCAGCACGCCGGGCGGTTATCACCGGGATTGGTGTCTCCACCCCCTTGGGGCTGGATGCTGCTACGTACTGGGCCGGGCTGATCGAAGGCCGGTCGGGCGTCCGCCCTCTTACGCTTTTCGATGCGTCGCAGTATCCGGTCACCTTTGGTGGCGAACTCCCCGGGTTCGAGCCCCGCAAGGCCTTATCCGGCAAGGAAGAACGCAAAGCCCTGAAGATGATGGCCCGGCCGATCACCATCGGCGTCGCCTGCGCCTCTGCGGCGTTCGCCGACGCCGGGCTGGCCAAAGGCAAACTCGACCCGGATCGGTTCGGCGTTGAATTCGGGTCCAGCCTGATTCCGACTGACCTCGACGATCTGACGGCTGCGGCACTGGCCTCATCGTCTGGTGTCCCTGGCGATGTCGATTACGCGAAGTGGGGCAAGGAGGGCATCCCGGCTATTCAGCCGCTCTGGATGCTCAAGTATC
This sequence comes from Gemmataceae bacterium, assembly GCA_019694755.1. GTDB lineage: Bacteria > Planctomycetota > Planctomycetia > Gemmatales > Gemmataceae > JAIBBI01. Next base: position 2,655 of record JAIBBI010000060.1, on the reverse strand, counting down.
TGCCCAACATGGTCGCCTGCCACACGTCGATACTTCACGACGCCCGCGGCCCGAACAACTCCATTACGGAAACCGACGTGGCGGGCCTGCTCGCCATGGGTGAGGCGTTTCGCATCCTTCAACGCGACTGCGCCGACTTCTTCCTCTGTGGCGCTTCCGACAGCAAACTCAACATCCTCAGCCTCGCTCGCCACTGCCTGTTTGCCGACCTGTCGAAACGAAACGCGGAGCCCGCCAAAGCGTGTCGCCCTTTCGATCGCGGTCGCGACGGCTGGGTCGTGAGCGAAGGTGCGGGCGTCTTCGGCCTGGAAGAGTTGGAACACGCAAAGAAACGTGGTGCCCGCATCGACGCGGAACTTGTCGGCTTCGGCTCGGCATTCGACCGCGATTTCTCCGGCGACGGCATCCTCCGGGCGGCCAAGGCCGCCTTGAAGCAGGCCGGCATCGAGCCGAGTGATCTGGATCACGTCAACGCCCACGGGCAGAGCACCCTCGACGGCGACGCCTGGGAAGCGCGGGGGATCGCCAAGATCGTCGGCCGCGACGTGCCGGTGTTCGCGCCGAAGAGTTATCTCGGCTGCATGAGTTCGGCAGGTGCACCGGCCGAGGTGGCCGCCAGCATCCTCGCATTCCGGCACGGTACGCTCCCCGCCACGCTCAACTACGAAACGCCCGACCCGGCCTGCCCGATTCAGGTGTCGCGCGAGCCGCGCCCGATCACGAAGCGGTACTTCCTGAAGCTCAGCATGACCGAACTGGGCCAGGTCGGCGCCGCGGTGTTCCAGCGATGGGAGGGGAATTGACCGGTTGACGGCCACCGCCGTCCCGCGTCACACACCGCTATGCACCAACGCCGCGTCGTCATTACCGGGATGGGTTGCATTTCGCCGCTCGGCCACAGCGTCGAATCGCTCTTTCGCGCCGCCTGCGAAGGGCGGAGCGGCGTCGGTCCCATTCGGCAGTTCGACGCCCGGACTTTCCCGACGACATTCGCTGCCGAGGTGAAACAGTTCGATCTCTCGCAGCATTTCCCGGGAGCGGACCGCTATGCCGACTGCGGGGTCAACACCCGCTTCGCCTTGGCCGCCGCCCGTCAGGCGCTTGCGGACGCCAACCTGATCGACAACTCGAAGGTGGATCGCGACCGATTCGGGATTTATCTCGGATCGGGCGAAGGTATCCACGATTTCCCGAACCTGATCGCGGCCATTGCGGCATCGCATCGGCCTGACCAGCGGACGCTCGACGCGACGACGTTTTTCCGCCAGTCGGCCGGTTCGTTCCATGTCCGACGGGAACGCGAACTGGAAATGCACACGCCGCCCGCCCACCTTGCGCGCGAATTCGACCTCCGCGGCCCGAACTACAACTGCCTCACCGCGTGTGCCGCGTCCAGCCAGGCGATCGGCGAAGCGACCGCCATGATCCGCTACGGCGACGCCGACCTGATGCTCTCGGGCGGATCGCACAGCATGATCCACCCGATGGGGGTGACCGGGTTCAATCTTCTCACCGCTCTGTCGCAGAACAACGCCAACCCGGCCGGCGCGTCGCGACCGTTCGACCTCAACCGCGACGGCTTCGTGCTCGGCGAGGGCTCGGGCATGATCGTGCTCGAAGAACTCGAACACGCCCGCCAGCGGGGTGCGACCATTTACGGCGAAGTGAGCGGTTACGGCACCACCGGCGACGCCTTCCGCGTGACCGATAGCCACGAAGACGGCCGGGGTGCGATCAGTTGCATCCGGATGGCACTCGCCGACTCGGGCCTGCCGAACGACGCCGTCGGCTACGTCAACGCTCACGGTACGAGCACCCAGGTTAACGACCGCACCGAATCGCTGGCCATCAAGACCGTGTTCGGCGAGCGAGCGTACAAGATCCCGGTGAGCGCGACCAAGAGTTTGGTCGGCCACCTGATCGCCGCCGCCGGCGTGACCGGCGTCCTCATGTCGATCATGACGATGCTTCGCGGCGTCGCTCACCCGACCATCAATTACGAAACGCCCGACCCCGAATGCGATCTCGATTACGTGCCCAACAAGGCCCGTGAGATTCATGCCGACCACGCGCTGACCAACGCGTTCGGCTTCGGTGGCCAGAATATCTCCCTGATCCTGAGCAAGTACAAAGGGTAACGGCAGCCGGCGGTCGATCCGGGGGTGGCCCGCACCTATCCGCACGCCGACCGCGGCGACCCGTTGCGTTATGCCGTGAGTTGGACCACCACCGGCCTACTGCTCCTCCTCTGGATTCCGGCCGCCCTCGTGGCCACGCTGTTCTTCCTTTACTTCTACCTGTGCTGGAAGTACCTGCCGAACCTCGTCCGCATCTTCGAAGAAAAGCCCATCTTCGTCATCCCCCGCGGCGACCGTCCCGACGACGCAGAAGACATTCGCCTGACGACCCCCGACGGATTGAAACTCGCGGCGGCCTACCTCAAGACCACGGCACAGAAGCGGCGCGGGGTGATTCTGTTCGGCCTGGAGTTCGGCGCCAACCGCTGGAGTTGCGTACCGTACTGCCGGCCGCTCCGCGAGGCGGGCTACGACATCTTCACCTGGGAGCCCCGCAATCAGGGCGAGAGCGAACGCGACTCGAACTACGAACCGCTGCAATGGGTCACGGACAAGGACGTGAGCGACTGCCAGGCAG
>JAIBBI010000059.1 GCA_019694755.1 Gemmataceae bacterium | reverse complement strand
GCGCGATCTCCAACTCGTGCGGGCGAACGTACAGGTTTGCCCCGGCCCGCGGTCGGCCGTCGTCGAGCATCATCGGCAGGACGTTCACATTGCCCAGGAAGTCCATCACGAACGGGTTGGCCGGGTGCTCGAACACCTGCTGGGGCGTGCCGATCTGCTCCACCCGGCCCTCGTTCATCACCACCACCTCGTCGGCCACCTCGAACGCTTCCTCCTGATCGTGCGTCACGAAGATGCTCGTCACATGCAACTCGTCGTGCAGTTCGCGGAGCGCGGTCCGCAACTCCTGGCGGACCCGGGCGTCGAGCGCACCGAACGGCTCATCGAGCAGCAGGATCTGCGGCCGGGGGGCCATCGCCCGGGCCAGCGCGACCCGCTGCCGTTGCCCGCCGGAGAGTTGATTGGGGTATCGCCCTTCCATCTCGCCGAGGCGGATCAGGCCGAGCAGTTCGCGGACCCGCTCGCGGATCTCCTCCTCGGGCCACTTGCGGACTCGCAGGCCGAACGCGACGTTCTCGAAGACCGTCATGTGGCGGAACAGGGCGTAGTGCTGGAAGACGAAGCCGATGTTGCGGTCGCGGGCCGACTGGCGGGTCACGTCGTTCTGCCGGAACAGGATCTGGCCGCTGTCGGCCACTTCCAGCCCGCCGATGATGCGCAGCAGCGTGGTCTTGCCGGACCCGGAGGGGCCGAGCAGCGCGAGCAGCACGCCGTCGCGGGCCTCGCACGACACCCGGTCGAGTGCGAGGTGCTTGCCGTAGCGCTTCGTCACGTTCTGGATGGTGATGCTCACCCGGGCGCGTCCGTGAGTTGCTGTTTCATCTTCCGCTCGACGAGTGCCTTGAGCAGCAGCGTGGTCGCGGCCAGCAGCGTCAGCAGGCTGGCCACGGCGAACGCCGCGGGGCTGTCGTATTCCATCATCAGCTTTTCGACCCGTAGCGGCATCGTGTCGGTCGCGCCGGCGATCTTCCCGCTGACCACATACACCGCGCCGAACTCGCCCATCGCCCGGGTGTTCGCAAGGATCACGCCGTACAGGAGACCCCACTGGATATTCGGCAGCGTGACCAGGCGGAACATCTGCCAGCCGCTCGCGCCGAGGCTCACGGCCGCGAGTTCCTCTTCCGGCCCCAGCGATTCCAACAGCGGAATCAACTCCCGGGCCACGAACGGCAGCGTGACGAACGTCGTGACCAGTATCAGCCCCGGCACCGTGAACAGGACGCGGATGCCCCACTCCTCGAGCGCGGGGCCGAAGTAGCCATTCCTGCCGAACAGCAGCACGAACAGCAACCCCGCGACCACCGGGGAGACCGAGAACGGCAGGTCGATGAGCGTGACGAGCAGCGTGCGACCCGGAAACCGATAGCGGGCGACGGCCCACGCGGCCGCCACGCCGAACACGACGTTGGCGAGCACGGCCAGCGGCGCGACGAAGAGTGTGAGCAGGATTGCGTGCCGGGTCTCGCGGTCGCCGACCAGATGCCCCCAGTAATCGCTGAGCCCGGGCCGAAGCGCCTGGTAGAACACGCTGGCCATCGGCACCACGATCAGGAGCGTGAGCACGAGCAGGGCCGCGGCAATCAGCGACCGCCGAACCCACGGCGGGTCCTCGAGGTGCCGGCGGGGCGGGCCGTATTCATTCGGCTTAGGCGCCATAGTAGGCCCTCCGCCGTTCGAGCCAGTTGACGACGCCGAGCATGATGAAGCTCGCGCCGAGCAGCACCACCGCAATAGCCGTCGCTCCGCCCTCGTTGAACTGTTCCAGTTGCTCGACGATGAGCTTCGAGGCGATCTCCGTGCGGAACGGCATGTTACCCGAAATGAAGATCACGGAGCCGTACTCGCCCAGCGCACGGGCCAGGGCCAGCGCGAAGCCCGTGAGCAGTGCGGGGGTCAGTTGCGGCAACAACACTGCGCGGAAGGTCTGCCAGCGGGTCGCGCCCAGCGACGCGGCCGCCTCTTCGACCTCGGCATCGAACCCCTCGAGCACCGGTTGTACCGTGCGCACGACGAACGGCAGCCCGAGAAACACGAGTACGACGACGATGCCGAGCCGGGTGTACGCGACATGGAACCCGAGCGGGGTGAGCCATTGGCCGATCCACCCGCCGTCGGAATAAAGGCTGGCGTACACGAGCCCCGCGACGGCGGTCGGCAGTGCGAACGGCAGATCGACGAGCGCGTCGGCAAACTTCCGCATCGGGAAGTCGTAGCGCACCAGCACCCATGCCACGAGCAGGCCGAGTGCGACGTCAACGAACGCGGCCACGAACGATGCGCCGAAGGTCAGCGCGACCGCGGCGAGGGCACGGCGCGTCAGCGCGGCCGCGACGAATTCGGCCGGGCTGAGTTGCACCGCCCGAATTACACATGCCGCCAGCGGGATGATCACCAGCAGAAGTAGGTACAACCCCGTGACCGACAGACTCAGTCGCAGGCCCGGCAACACGTGGCGATTGGCAGAGGTCATTTTTGCTTCGGCAGGTAAAGCTGATCAAACTCGCCGCCCAGGCTGAAGAACCGGTCCTGGGCAGCCCCCCACCCCGCCGCGATCCGCGTGATCGGGAACAACTCGATCTGCGGAAACCGGTCGGCATACTTCGCGAGGATCTCGGGGTCGATCGGGCGGAGGTGGTTCTCGGCGAGTAACTCCTGGTACGGCCGATCGAACAGCCGCAGGAGATAGCGCTCCGCGACCGCCCGCGTGCCCCGGCGGTCGACGACGGAGTCGATCACCGTCACGGGTGGCTCGGCGAGAATGCTGATCGGCGGGTAAACCACTTCCAGTGCGCCGCCCGACTCGCTGACTTCCAGACGGGCTTCGTTCTCCCACGTCAGGTGAACGTCGCCGATGCCGTTCTGGGCGAAGGTGGTGGTCGCGCCGCGGGCCCCGGTATCCATGACCGGGACGTGGCTGTAAAACTCGCGGACGAATTCCCGGGCCTCGTCGTCGGTGCCGCCCCGGCACCGGATCGTCCCCCACGCGGCAAGGAATGCGAGTTTGCCGTTGCCCGAGGTCTTCGGGTTGGGCGTGATCACCCGCATACCGTCGCGGACCAGGTCGGGCCAGTCGCGGATGTTTTTCGGGTTGCCCCGGCGGACGACGAAGACGATGGTGGAGTGGTACGGGCAGGCCCGGTGCGGCAGGCGGGATTCCCAGTCGGCCGCCACGAGGCCGCCCCGGCGGAGCATGTCGGTATCGAACCAGAATCCGAGCGTGGCCACGTCGGCCTGCAACCCGTCGAGAATCGCCCGGGCCTGGCTGGCCGACCCGCCGTGCGACTGGCGGATTTCGACGCGCAGCCCGGTCTCGGCCGCGTACTCGGCGATAAATTTCCGGTTCACCGCGCGCCAGAGTTCGCGGGTAGGGTCATTCGAGGCGTTGAGGAAGGTGATGTCGGCCGGCTCGCGGAGTGCGTCGTACGCGATCAGCCCGGCCGCGACCGCGGGAACGAGAATGCAAAAGCCCAGAATCAGGAGTGCGGTCCGCACGATTGTTAGGGTATGGAGCGGCAACGGGCGGTCCCGTCCGCCCCGCGCCGGCCGGCCGGGAAACTCACACAAATGAACGCCCGGTCAGTGCCCCGGGGTGGGGTTTTCCGCCGGTTTGGCGAACCGCAAGACTATCCGACGTGTCGTATCTCCTTGACCCGGCACCGGCAGCATCTACAAAAACAGTCGGAAGACTTGATTCGCCGCCGGGGGCTTTTATACTCTTTCGTGTAACGCTACGCGGGTGTAGCTCAGGGGTAGAGCGCCACGTTGCCAACGTGGTTGTCGTGGGTTCAAATCCCATCACCCGCTTTCACACGAGAGATGCGAAGGCCCGGAACGGCCCCCAAGGGGTTGCTCCGGGCCTTTTCGTTTCCCCCGACTGCCAGGCCTGGCCCACTGAAAACGGGCGGAGAAACACGCGATGACCGACGATGCCGCGACGATCGACTCCCCCGAGGCCGAGCACCTCGACGGCGCCGAACAGGGCCCCGTGAAAATCAAGCAGAACGTCGAAGTTCTGGAGATCGGGCCGTGCAAGAAGCACATCAAGGTCACGATCGACCGCTCCGACATCGACCAGCGGCTCAACGACAAGTTCAGCCGGCTGGTGCTCGAGCACCGCTCGCACGTCCGCGGCTTCCGGCCCGGGAAGGCGCCGCGGAAGATGATCGAGAAGCTTTATAAGGAAGAAGTTTACCGCGAGGTCCGCGGCGAACTGCTCCTGGGCAGCCTCGAGCAACTCGCGGAAGAGCAGGACATCGCCCCGCTCGCCCCGCCGAACCTCGAACCGGGCAAGATCGTGATCCCCGACGCGGGCGACATGATCTACGAATTCGACGTGGAAGTCCGCCCGCAGTTCGACCTGCCGGAATACAAGGGGCTGAAGCTCAAGCGGCCCGTGCAGACCTTCACCCAGGCCGACATCGAGCGCGAGCGTAACCGCCTGCTCGAGCCGTACGGCGAACTCGTCACCAAGGAGGGCGGCACGGTCGAGACCGGCGACCTCATCACCGTCGACATCCAGACCCGGCTCGGCGACCGCCAGCTCAACGACCTCAAGGACGTGACGCTGCGAGTCGACCCCCGCCTCGCGCTCCGCGACGGCGTGGCCAAGAAGTTCGGCAAGGAGATCGGCGGGGCCAAGGTCGGCGACTCCCGGCTCGTGAAAATCGACCTCTCCGACGCCGCCGCCGACGCCGATCTCCGCGGCAAGACAGTCGACAGCACGTTTACGGTCAAGGAAATCAAGCAGTACAAGATTCCCGATCTCACGCCGAAGCTGCTCGCCGAGTTCGACGTGAAGTCGGTCGACGCCCTCGACGAACTCATCCGTGTGGTGCTCGAGCGCCGCTTGCAGTACCTCCAGCGGCAGAGCGCCCGTTCGCAGATCATCGCGAAGGTCGGCGACGAGGCCATCAAGGAATTGCCGCAGGACCTTCTGCTCCGCCAGGCCCGCCGGGCCCTGGGCCGGAAGCAGATGGAAATGCAGAATGCCGGCATGAAGGAGGAGGAAATCCTCGGCCGGTCGCGCATCCTGCAGTCCGACATCGTCCGCAACACGGCCCTCGCGCTCAAGGAGCACTTCGTGCTCCAGAAGATCGCCGAGGACGAAAAGCTCGACATCGAAGACCACGACATCGACGCGGAGATCGAGCGGATCGCGGCCCGCGGCGGCGAATCGCCCCGCAAGGTCCGGGCCCGGCTCGAGAAGGAAGACCTGATCGAGTCGCTGGCCGCCGAATTGCTGGAAACCAAGGCGCTCGACCTGATCCTCGAGTCGGCCGAGTTCGAAGACGAAGCGATCGACACCGAAGCCAGCGACGACGGCGTGGCGACGGTGGAAGAACAACTGGTGCCGGGCGAAGTGCAGGACCCGCTGGCCGAAGACACGGGCGACGAGCCCGAAGCCAAGGAGTAAGTGAGGCCCGGGGATTCCGGGACTCAAAAACCCGGAATCCCCGAGCGACTACCTGCATCCAACCCCAGGACGGCCCGCCCCGCGAAGGAGAGGAACATGATGGACTACGCCACGGCCCGGATGCCGTTCGATTCCCAGCTCAACCGGTACCGCGACTACGCCCGCCAGCGTCAGATGACGCTGAGCGATCTTCTCCTCGAAAACCGCATCATCTTCCTCGGCTCGAGTCCGGAGACCGGCGGCAACCCCGCGATCACCGACTACCTCGCCAACATCACCATCCAGAAGATGCTGTTCCTGGCTTATGAGAATAAGAACCAGGAAATCAACATGTACATCAACTGCCCGGGCGGGTCCGTGACCGCCACGCTGGCGATCTACGACACCATGCAGTTCCTCGAGTGTCCGATCAACACCTACTGCATGGGCCTGGCGGCGAGCGGGGCGGCCATCATCCTCGTTGCCGGTACCAAGGGCAAGCGGTTCGCCCTGCCCCACTCGAAGATCATGATCCACCAGCCGTGGGGCCAGGTGGGCGGGCAGGTGTCCGACATCGAGATCCAGGCCAACGAGATCGTCAAGGACCGCCGGAAGCTCGACGAGATCATGCAGAAGCACACCGGCCAGCCGGTCGATGTGATCACCCGGGAGACGGAGCGTGACCGCTACTTCAACGCCATCGAGGCGAAGGAGTTCGGCCTGGTCGACGAGATCCTCACCCGCATTCCCGGCGAGAAGAAGTGACCCGGTGACAAGGTGACCCGGTGAAAGTCGGCAAAGCCGATAGTGTTCCCGGAATGCGGCAGTTGCGGTCAATCCCTACGTTCATTTCACCCGGTCACCTTGTCACCATGCCACCCCGTCACAGCCCTTCCGGGGTCGGACGCCCTCAACACCGAATGAAGAACCGCCGAAGGTAAGAAGGAGCGATGTCATGCCTCTGGTCCCGTATGTGGTGGAGTCGAGTGGTCGCGAAGAGCGCGTCTTCGACATCTACAGCCGGCTCCTGAAAGACCGGATCATCTTCCTGCTGGGCCCGGTCGACGATACCAGTGCGAATCTGGTCGTCGCCCAGATGCTGTACCTGCAGTTCGAAGATCCGAAGGCCGACATCAACCTGTACATCAACAGCCCCGGCGGCTCGGTCACCGCGGGCATGAGCATCTACGACACGATGCAGTTCGTCACCTGCGACGTGGCGACGTACTGCATCGGCCAGGCGGCCAGCATGGGCGCCGTCCTGCTGACGGCCGGAGCGAAGGGCAAGCGCTACAGCCTGCCGAACTCGCGGATCATGATCCACCAGCCGCTGGCCGGCACCGAAGGGACCACCACCGAGATCCTGATTCACGCCAAGGAGTTCCTGCGGCTCAAGAAGATCCTCAACGAGATCCTGAGCAGGCACACCGGGCAGACGCTCGACAAGATCGAACGCGAGACCGACCGCGACAACTTCCTGAGCGCTGAGGAAAGTGTCCAGTACGGCCTCATCGACAAAGTGCTCGAGCGGATGCCCCTGCCCACGGCCACCGTCAAAACCTGACCCGCCCCCGATCCCGGGGCCCGGCGAAGGCGGACGGCGGCAAGCCGGTCCGCCTTCTTCGTTTGGACACCCGATGCGCCGGCGTCTGATACTCCCGTTCCTCGTCCTGACAGCCGCTCTCGCCGGCTGCCGCGGGAGCCGTTCGGACCTCGTCGAAGCCGAACTCCGCCTCAAAGACCGCCAACTCCGCGAACTTGCCGGCGAGCGCGAGCGCCTCGCCTCCCTCAACGAAGCCTACGAGACATCGCTCCGCGGCGGGCCGCCCTGCCCCGCGCCCGGCCGGGGTGGCACCGCGCCGATGGACGTCAAAGACATCCAGGTCGGTCGCGGCACCGGCGGCATCGACGAAGACAACTGCCCTGGCGACGAGGGCGTGCAAGTCGTCCTCGTGCCCCGCGATTCCGACGGCAGCCCCGTGAAAGCCACCGGCAGCGCGCGGGTGACCTTGGTCGCGATTACGCCTGAGGGGCTCAAGACCCCCGTGAGCACCTGGGAGATCACGTCCGGCTACTTGAAGCGTAATTGGAAGCCGGGGCTGCTCAGCACCGGCTACTACATCGCCCTGCCCTGGCAGGCCGTGCCGCCGTCGGAAAAGCTGCGGGTCGTCGTCCAGTTCCAGACGCCCGACGGTGCAGTATTCGAGGGAGAGCGGGACATCCAGGTGCGCCTGCCACACCTCCGCCCGGACACCTCGACGCCCAAGCCGCCTGACCCGGGAATCATCCCGACAACGCCGACGGCCATTCCCGCGCCGCCGCAGTTCAACCCCACCGCGCCACTGCCGCCACCTACGCCCTGGAACGTCGGCCCGGAACTGAACGCCACACCGACGAGCCGGAAGTACCCGGTCGAACTCGGCCCACCCGCCCGCCGCCCGCCCGTGGAACTGGGCTGGCCCGAACCGATCTACGAACGGCGGGTGCCGCGATAGCTGCCGTCGGGGCTTCAGCGCTCCGCTTCGCGTCGCGGCTAACGCGATCTATTTCGCCGGGGCGGTCGGCTTTTTGCCGTGTTCGATGAGGGGCCACTTTTCTTCAAACTTGAATTTAGGGTCGTTGTCGGTGTCGTGGCACTTGTGACACATGTCGTGGATCTTAAGGAGCATCTTGTCGTCGTACTTGCCGTCGGGCCGGCGGACGCGATCCGTCGGAGCGGTCTTCCACGGGCTCATGTCCGCGCGGTAGTCACGGTTGAACGGCTCGGCCGCGTGCAGGCTGCCCGGCCCGTGGCAGTTTTCACAGCCGACGTGCTTCAGGTTCGGCGTCCGCCGTTCGTCGATGTAGCCCGTCGCAAACTCGAAACCGATCGTATGGCAAACCACGCACTCGCCGTCGAACTGCCGGAGGCTCGGCTTTTTCGCGTAGGTCGTCAGCGCGTCGAACGCGTGGCTGTGCTTGCTGGCCTGCCACTTGGCCGTCTCCTCGACGTGGCACGTCCGGCACGCTTCGGACCCCACAAACGTGATCCGCTTGCCCTTGCGGTTGACTTGCGTCGGGTGTGGTTGCTTCGAGTACTTCACCAACAGGTTCTGGTCGCGGACCGCCTTGGAATAGTCTTCGAGAGTCGCCAGCACCGGGTGGTCTTTCTCCCGGTCCTTGTCCGTCTCGAACTCCTCGCCCAGCGGAACGATCTGGTAGTGGAAGTCGAATGGCTTGGCGGCATTGCCCGAGGCAAATGCTCCCAGTACGCCGACGTACCGGCCCCGCCAGCCGACCTGGACGATTTGCGTGTCGCCGACGACGGTAGGATTCCCGGGTGGCTCTTCCTGCTCGCTGCAACAAAGGATGACCTGGAACTGCGGGAATTCCTTCGCCGCCGCCGCCGCCTCCCGCGGCAATCCCTGGAACAGAAGCACTTTCAGTTCAACCTTGTTTTCCTCGAGTTGCTTCAGCGCATTTGTCACGACCGGTTTGTAGTCGGTGAACTTCAGCGCCTTGTCTTTGACTTTATCCTGCACCGACGGCGCTACGACAGCGACCGCGCCGATCGTCGGCCGATTGCCTTCGGGCGGCAGCACGATCGCGCCGCCGATCATCGAGCCGTTGCCGGTCGCGTCGGGGAAGTTCACGTTCCGGTCGGCGAGATTGGCCGAGAGCACCTTTGGGTTGGCGTCGGGATTCTGAAGCGTGTACATCGCCATCCCCTCGAGGAGGGGGAGGTTGAAGTCGTTGGCCCCCAGGCCGATGGCCGGGTATCCGAGGATTCCGAGCAACTGCATCTCGGCCTTGTACTTGAGCAGATTCTGCGCCTGGAGAAATGGCCCCTTCTCGGGCCGCTTGACGAGGTCGCCGAGATCGAGGGCGGCGACGGGCCAGCCCTTTTCCTTGAGCTTAGCCATGAGGTTGTAACGGCGTTCGAATCCGCCGAGTTGCGGCGAACTGCACCCACAGAATTTGATGAAACTGTGCTGTTCGCCCGAGAGAATCAAAGCGACCGAAGGGACGCGATCGGGCCAACGCTGAAAGTGGACGGGTGACAGTGGTTTGCTGATCGGGGCGGGCGGATTGGGTACCGAGGCCACCGGCGGGGCGGCCGCGAATCCGACGGCCGCGACCGCGCCCGCCAGGACCGCAAGAATTCTCCGGGATCGGCTCGTCGTGTGGCTCATGAGTCCCTTCCGTGCGCACAGTCTCCCGGGCCGGAGACTTTTCCTCGTCCACATTATCGGCACAATCGGCCCGCGGGGTCAACACTTACCGGATCAATCCCGCCCCCACCAGCGGCAGCCGGACCCTCCGGCTCTGAGACCCGGTCGTCTCCAGTAAGACGTGACTGCCGTTCGGGAGCGTGCCCACGACGCTGTTAGCCGGCACGTCGACCCGCAGCAGCCAGAAGCCGGCCTTCTCGGTCAACTTGACTTCCAGCTCGGGCGGCGATACCGAGACATACTTCAACTTCAGGCCCGGGTTGCTCGTCCGCACCTGCACGATCTTGTGGGCCGGCTGATCGGAGTAGAACTCGCCCAACTGAATCTTGTCCTGCTCGCCCTTCTCACCCGTCAGCACGACGTCGCCGCGGACGGTCCCCGTGACATCCACTTCGGCTTCGAACTCCGTAGCATTGTTGAACTTGAGCTTGCGGTTGATGGGGCCGAGATCGAGTTGCGCGTCGCCCTTGCGCTCGTGGACCGTCATCATCACCTTGTACCCGGAGAGCGGCCGGGTGATCGGGTAGTTGGCCGGGAACCGGTCATTGAACTTCGCCATCTCCATGGCCGTCATCGGGATGGGGTCGGAGAACTCGAAGCACGGATTCTCGGCGGCCGGGGGCGCCTGCAACGGGAAACTCGGCCGGGATGCCGACCAGACCAGGAACTCCTGCCGGCGCGTCTCACCGGCCTTGATGTCGCCCAGCGGCACCGTCCGCGGGTAGATCAGGACGGGCGGGGAAATCATGTAAGCCAGTTCAAACCGTGTGGCGACGGGGATCTGGTCCGCGCCGGCCGCATGAATCTCGGCCGTGAGCCGGACCGGGCCGGCCTCCTTGGCCCGGAAGAACAGCCGGACGATCGCCAGCCGGACGCCGGTCCGCGGGTCGGCCGGCGGCACCTTGAAGCTCCCCTCGAACGGCACCATCTGCTTCCGCTCGATCTTCTCCATCACCGGCAGCAGATTCAGGCCGAGCGGGTCGAACCCCGCGCCGCCGAACAGGTGCGTCGCGGCCGAGAGCGTCGCCGTGTTCCGGGCCATCCGGTCGAGCTTGTCGGCATCCACCACCGACATCTCCACGTCGGCACACTGGCAGCTCTTGTTCCGCAGGACCACCGTCACGGTCTCGTTCCGCCGATTGGCCACCCAGAAGTCGTAATTGCCCTCCGACTTGATCTCGAACTCGCGTGCGTACCACGGCTGGTCGCGGTCCCAGGTCCCCTTCGGGTCGGGGATCACGAGGGGCGGCACCGCCACGGGTTGCACCGCCACCGGCTCGGCCGGCTTGCTCGTTACCGGCGGCGGCGGAGCGAGCTGCGTCATGTACGTGACGCCGCCCACAATCGCGATGATGATGCCAATCGGCAATACGACACGCAGAAAGTTCGTCATGGCAATGTCATTCTAGAGGGGCCGTCACGGCTTCAGCGGCTTACCGGATTCGTCCACCGCACCCACGGCGATGAGCACCCAGCGGACCGGGTCGAGATGGGTAGCCGCGGCCGACCGCACCTGTTCCGGGGTGACCGCTTCGATCTTCGAGCGGAAGGCGTTCAAGTAGTCGAGCCCCAGCCCGAACCGCTCGATCTGCAGCAGTTGCTCGGCCACCTGGTCCGAGGTAGTGAGCCGGAACGGGATACTCCCGGAAAGATACCGCTTGGCGTCGTCGACCTCCTTGGCCGCGGGCACTTCCGTGCGGAGCCGTCGCATCTCTTCGAGGAACGACTCCTGCACTTGCCGGAGCTTGTCGGGAAACGTCCCGATGAAGCAACTGAACGCACCGGGTTCGTCGCCGGCGGTGCCGGTGATGGAAGCCGACACGGTGTACGCCAGCCCCTGCCGATCGCGGAGCTTCGACGACAACCGATCAGTGAAGCCGGGGCCCGTGCCCAGCACGTAGTCCATCACGAGCAGCGTGTAATAGTCGGGGTCGTTACGGCGGATGCCGGGGTGCCCGAGGTGGAAGTACAACTGGGCCGCGTCCGGATGGCTGACGATCTTCTCAGTCGACTTCGTCGGCATCTCCGGCGGGGGCAGCGCGGGGATCGCGGTGGTCGATGGCTTCCAGTCGGCCGTGAGCTTTTCGACCTGGGCCCGCACGGCCGCGGCATCGAAATCGCCCACTACCGCCAGCACCGTGCGATTGGGCACGAAGTTGGCCCGATGGAACGCCTTGCAGTCGGCCGGCTTCAACTTGGTGACAGTCGCCTTGGTCCCGAGCGAGGGCCGGCCGAACGGGTGAGTCGGCCCGTAAATCGCTTCCTGAAACAGCAACTCGGCCTTGAGGTCGGGCCGGAACTGCGCCTCTTCGAGGGCCGCCAGTGACGTCGTCCGAATCCGCTCGAAGGCTTCCTTCGGAAAGGACGGGTTCAACAGACAATCGAGGAGAAGCGTCAGCCCGAGATCGGTGTCGCTGGAGAGCACCTTGACCGCGCCGCCCGAGGGGCTCATCGTCAACTCGCCGCCGACCCCCTCGATCGCCTCGGCGATCTGCTGGCCGGTCCGGGTCTTTGTGCCCTCGTCGAGCAGGCTGCCGGTCAGGGCGGCGACGCCGGCCTTCTCGGCGGGTTCACTCAGACGCACGCCGCGGACAAATACCTGGGCCGCGACCACCGGCAGGCGGTGGTTCTCGAGCAACAGCAGAGTCATGCCGTTGGGCAGCGTGACGCGCTGCGTCTTGGTCAGGTCGTAAGCCCCCGCTGGGGCGGCCGTCGCCGCCTGGGCCCGCTGCATCGGCTTTTTCGGCGTCGCTTCACCTTTGCCGCCCTGCCCCTTCGGCTTCGAGGCGACGGTGACGCGGGTCTGCGGGTCGAGATACTTCTTCGCCACCCGCTGCACGTCGGCCGCGGTCACGGCCGCAATCTTGTCGAGCGACTTGCGGTGCTCCTCGAAGCCCCGCAGCGACACCCCGACGGCCAGGTCCTCAGCCAGCGAATGCAAGTTCTCCTTGGCGTAGATTTCGCTCGCAATCAGTTGCCGCTTAACGCGGTTCAACTCCGCATCGCTGACGGGAGCTTCGCGGACTTTCTGGACTTCGGCGAGCGCGGCTTTTTCGACGGCGTCGAGGGCCTGATCGGGCAATAGCTCGACTTCGATATCGAACCAGCCGGGGTACCGGCCCGTCTGCGAGTTGGCCGCGGCCGCACTGGCGACCTGCTGATCCTCGACCAGCGTGCGGTACAACCGCGATGACTTACCACCGGAGAGCACTGCGGAAAGGACTGTCAAAGGCGCGGAATCCTCGTGCTGCGCGGGCACGGTGTTGTAGCCGATCACCAGCCGCGGCGAATCGAACTTCGACGCGAACTCGTGGCGGACGGGCGCGGTTCTCGACACCGGCGCGGCCGACTTCCGCTCGGGCAGTTTTCCGGCCGGAATGGGCTCGAACTTCTCGCGGATCAGCTTCATCGTCCGCTCCGGGTCGAACCCGCCGCAGACGACCATCACTGCGTTGTTGGGGTGATACCAGCGGTCGTAATAACCCTTGATGACCTCGGCCGTCGCGCCGCGGACGTGCGGCCGCTCGCCGATGATCGGGTGCCCGTACGGCGCGTCGGCCCCGAAGAGTCGCGGCAGAATCAGCTTCCGCTCGAGGTCGAACGGGTTATCCTCGTTGCGGTCCAACTCCGCAATGACAGCGCCTTTCTCCTGCTGGAACTCGTGCTTCTCGTCGATGCGGAGGTTCCGCATACGGTCGGCTTCGATGTCGAGCACGGGTTCCCACCGGTCGGCCGCGAAGTCGAAGTGATAGGTCGTCAGGTCTTCGTTGGTCCACGCGTTGTTCTTACCGCCGTTGCGGAGCGTGAGCCGATCGATGTCGCCGGGCACGAGTTTCTCGGTGCCCTTGAACATGAGGTGCTCGAGGTAATGCGCGAGTCCGGTCGCAGCCAGATCCTCGTCGGCCGAGCCGACCTTGTAGGCGACGAACGTCGTCACCGTTGGCGCGCCGGGGACCGGCTTGAGCACGACCGTCAGGCCGTTGGGCAGCTTTTCGATCTTCACACCGTCGTAGAACGCAGCCGCGGCACGGAGGGCCGGGTCGGCCGCACGGGCCGACTCGACGGCATTCATCAGCAGAATCACAGACAGTAACCATCCGGCGGATTTCGACAACGACATCGCAGACGACCCTCATGGTCGGGAGACAGACCTTGAGGGCAGGATATGAGGGAAGAGTGAGACAGGCGAACCGGGTACTGCGACGACGTGCACAAAGAAAAACCGGCTCACGACCGGGTCATAGGGGACCACGAGTCGTGAGCCGGACGAGGTTGCGGGTCAGTTCCAGTTGCTGAACAGGATGTCGGCGGCTGACGATTCGGGCGTCAGAGCCGCGACGGCCCGATCGAAAGCTTCCTGGTAAAGGCGGGCCATGCCGTTGATCTGCTCGGGCGTACACCCGGCCAGCACGCCGGTCGGACACGAGGCAAACGCCCCGGGAGTGACGACGGGTGCTGGCGGGGCTGGCAGGCGGTAGTGATCCGCCTCCCGCGCGAGCCGATGGCGCGGCATGGAAAATCCTCTGTTCGGAGCGACACTGATCTCCCCGAAGTATCGACCATTTTCGGGGTCGCGGGCGGCCAGTGCGCCCGCTTCCGACCCGCAAAACTCCGGCCACCCGTCTGGATGGGTGAGTTCGATAAAAAGGACAAACAGCGCAAGCTGCGTCAACGTGCAGGATTCTGCGGGCGATGAATCCAACCCGGCCGGCCCCGGGTATAACAGCGGAGCCCGCTGCCTCCCGGAGACCGAAGCCGATGCGACGATTTGCCTGGTTACTCGCCCTGGTCGGGATGATCCCCGCGCCGTTATGCGCTCAGCCGAAAGCCGTTGAGCCCGCCCTCGTGGTCCAGTTGAAGTCGCTCGACGGTATGCTCGGCGACCTGAAGTACTTCGCCAATCTCGCCGGCCAGGGGGATCAGGTTGCACAGGTCGACGGGCTCATCGACGCCTGGACGGAAAGCAAAGGCCCCGCCGGTTGGGGCATTGACGCCGGCCGGCCGATCCTTGCTTACGGCATCGCCACGCCGGGGGGCACCGATAGCCCATTTGCGGTGATGATCCCCGTCACCAACGAGGCGGCCTTCCTCAAGGTCTTCGAATCGCTGCCGGTGAAGCCCGAAAAGGGCAAGGACAACATCTTCTCCGTCGAGATTCCGAACTCGCCGATTCAGGTCTACTTCCGGTTTGCCAACAAGTACCTCTACATCACCGGAATCGACCGCGACAACATCGCCGAAGCGAAGCTCGTCGCCCCGGAAAAGCTGACGGCCGGCGACGCGAGCCGCCTGCTCGGCATCTCCGTCCGGCTCGACAAGATTCCCGACGACTGGAAGCAACTCGCGCTCAGCCAGATGGAACGCAAGATGGCCGAGCTGAAAGACGAGCCCAAGCGCGGCGAGTCGCCCGAGCAGGCCCGCATGCGCCGTCAGGGCATCGACATGACGGCCCAAGTCATCAAGACCGTGCTCAGTGAAGGCCGGGCGTTCGACATGCACTTCTCCGTCGACCGCGCCAACGACGACATCGGCATGGGCTTTGCCCTCGACGGCAAGCCCGAGACATTCATGAAGACGGCCATCAGCGCGCTGGGCACCGGCAAGACCAAGTTCGCCCCGGCCCGCGACTCCGCTTTCCACGCCGGCGTGAATCTCTCCGTCCCAGTCATGTTCCGGCCCCTGCTGGCCACGCTGATCGACAGCGGCGTCAAGGACACCGCCGCCCGTGAAACCGACGCCAACAAGCGTGAAGCGATGACCCGCCTGTTCACCGCCATCGCCCCGACCCTGAAGGCCGGCGTACTCGACGTCCACCTGGCGGCCGGCAGCCCCAACGCGGCCGGGAAGTACAACTTCGTCGCCGGCCTGGGCGTCGAGAACGGCATGGGGATCGAAGCGGCCGTGAAGTCGACTCTCGGACAACTTCCTGAAGCCGAGCGGGCCAACATCAAGCTCGACGTCTCCAAGGTCGGCGAGATGAACCTGCACCAGGTGAAAGTGAACGACCTCGATGACGACGGCAAGCGATTGTTCGGCAACGAGGCCAGCGCGTGGGCGGCGTTCGCCCCCTCGGCCATGATGCTGGGCTTCGGCGCGGAGCCGGCCTCGACCTTCCAGGGGATGAACCCCGGCGGAGCGCCGCAGGACGCCCCGCTGCTTGTACTCGAAGGCTCGATCAGCCGCCTCGCGGCGATGGACAAGGATCCCAAGTCGAAGGAGCTGGCCAACAAGGTCTTCGGCGCTTCGCCGAGCGGCACCGACCGGTTCCGCGTCAGCCTTGAAGGCGGTGCGAAGCTCGACCTCAAGATGTCCATCAAGGGCCTGGCGTTCAAATACCTGGCCCAGATCGGCGAACAGAAAAAAGGCATCTGACCGGCTACGGTCGTTGTGCATCCGGCGGGGGTAGGAACTTCGCGGCCGATCTGGGGCCCGGATTTCGTACCCCCGCTGTGCTTCCGGTCGTTATCATGACCGGTGGCCCTTCCCCCATCCCATCACCCCGGGGTTTTCCATGTATCGCTCCTGGATTGCACTCGGCCTGCTGCTCGGGCCGACCCTTTCGCTCCCGGCGGCCGCACCCGTGCCCGGCACGCCGGCCGCCCAACCCGCCATCACGGTCCGGGCCCAGCCGATCGAGCGGTTCCTCGACGACGCGCGGTTCCTGTCCGAGAAGTTCGGCAAGCCGGCCGCGGCAAAAGAGTTCGAGACGACCATTGCCCATGCGATCGGCGTCGACGACCTCGCCGAGACCGGTATCGACCGGACCAAGCCCGTCGGCATCTACGTGATCCCGGATGCGGAGATTGCGAAGTCCGCCCTGGTCTTCATGCTGCCGGTGGCCGACTCGAAGGCGCTGCTCGGGTTCGTCGGCAAGTTCGAAGTCAAAGCCGAAAAACTGGCCGAGGATTTGTACTCACTCGCAATGCCGCAGTTCCCCCTACCCGTCTTCGTGCGCTTCGCCCAAGGGTATGCGTACGTCACGGCGATGAACAAGGAGGCGGTGGACATCGCCCAATTGCTGCCGCCCGCGAAGATGTTCCCGGCCGGGGAGTCGGCCGCGCTGACCCTGAGCGTCCGGCCCGATCTGCTGCCCGAAGCCGTCCGCAAGATGGCCCTCGAGCACTTCGCCGCCTGGATCAAGGAAGCGACCGAAGACCTCGAGACGGATCTGGAGAAGACGGAGTTCCAGCTCATCGAGAAATGGGGCGACCAGTTCGTCAACGACGGGCGCGAGGCCTCCCTGAAGATTGCATTCGACCGGAAGTCCGGCGAGCTGAGCTTCGATTTCGGAGTGTCGCCCAAGCCGGGCACCAAGCTGGCCACCGAGATTGCCGGGATCAAACCGTCGACGAGCCTGTTCACGCACGTAGTCGGCCCGGCCGGCGCGATCAACGTGAGCATCAACAGCCACCTGGCCGATGAAGTGTCCAAGGCCGTCGCTAAGAGCATCCGCGACGATGCTGAGAGCTTCTTCGACAACTTCGACATCGAGATCGAAGACGCCAAGCTGAAGGAGGAGATTAAGAAGGCCCTGCAGACACTGATCCCCACCGCCGAGTCGGGACTCTTTGACTTGGCCGTCAGCCTCCGCAGCGGCGAGAAGCGGTACACCGGCCTGGCCGCGCTGCGACTCACCGACGGGAAGAAGATCGAGGCCGCGCTGAAAGGCCTCGTCCCGCACCTCCCGGAGGACAAGCGGAAGCTCTTGAAGCTCGACGCCCAGAAGGTCGCGGGCCACTCGATCCACGTGTTCGAGGACGACGACAAGGACGAGACGGCCGAGAAGCTCTTCGGTTCCGCAAACCTGCATTTCGCGTTCAGCGAGACGGCGGTGGTCGTCGGTTTCGGCGAAAACGCCGCGAAACTCGTCGGCGAGGCGCTGGCCGGGGCGAAGCCTTCCCCCGCACCGTCGTCGCAGATCGACGTGACGGCCGGGAAACTAAAGCTACTCTGCGACACGCTCCACGAAAGCGCATACGGCTACGTGACCAAAGTGCTGGGCACGGAAGACCGGCTCCGCCTGTATGCCGTGAATCTGTCGGGCGGCGAGGCGATGAAGTCGACCGCGGCGGTGTCACTACAGATGATCGTCGGGGCCGGGTTCGCGATCGGCTCGGTGTTCGAGGGGTTCGCCATGCCGGCCCAGCCGGCCGTGCCTGCGGTGCCGCCCCCGCCGCCGCCACCCCCGCCGCCGTCGCGCTAGGCGCATGAGAAGGCCCACCGGTTGCTACCGGTGGGCCTTCTTCTTTTTTGGATCAGTCGCGGGATTGCGTCTGAATCGCGAACCGAAGGATGTAGTAGAAGAGCAGCGCGACCGAGCTGAACAGGGCCAGCGAGGCGGCCACGTAATGCGTGGTCGGGTAGTGGTGCAGCACGTTCGACGTGTCGTACACCAGATAGCCGGACGCCAGGGCGATCATCAGCACGGTAAACCACAGGCCCAGGCCCGTGCCCATGAAGTAGGCCACGAGGATCGTGCCAAAGGCGACCCAGCCGAGGACGCACAGCGCGGTCCCCATGAAGCTGAAGTCGGCCTTCGTCATGAATACGGCCGTCGTCAGGCCCGCGACGAGTGCGAGAGTCAGGAAACCCGCCTTGGCGATCAGCGACGTGTCGCCGGTCTTGATCATCGCGACATACAGCAGTGGCAGGAAGATGACCGCCTCCATGACCACGTACAGTCCGAGGCCCGCATATTGCATGGGCTTGCTCGCGCTGTTGTTGGCCCACCACTGGGCGAGGTAGCCCGCGCCGATGAACGCGCCCATGAGCGCCAGCATGCCGAGCATGCCGCCGCTGCCGAAAATGGCCTTCACCAGCGTCTCACCCATGCCGGTCTGGATCAGCAGGTATTCCAGCCCCGCGAACGCGCCGATCGCGCCGGCGAGGTGGAGGTAGGTTTTCTGAATGAACGCCGTCCGCTCGGCCGGCAGGGCCTGCGACGCGGGACGGTCTGTGATGTATCCGTCTGTGCTATAGGCCATCGTTTCATCTCCATAACGGGAGGCGCACCGCCCCCCCAAGGGTATTCTTCGCACTAACTTCTCAATCATTTACAGCGACCCACCGGTTTTTCAACGGGTCTGCCGGTGAGACAAGGGGCGGGGGCATTCCTAAACTACCTGTTCGAGGATTGGCCGCGCCCGGCCTGTTTTCCATAGTCGCCATCCCACTCATTCTACCCGACCGGAATCGGTATGAGCAACAAGCACGTTTATTTCTTCGGTGGCAAGTCGGCCGACGGCAACGGCAAGATGAAGGACCTTCTCGGCGGCAAAGGCGCGAATCTCGCCGAAATGTGCCTGATCGGCCTGCCCGTGCCCGCCGGCTTCACCATCACCACCGAAGTCTGCAACTATTACACCGCTAATAACAAGCAGTACCCGAAGGACCTCCGGGCCGAGGTCGAGGCGGCCATGCGCCAGACCGAGCAGGTCATGGGCGCGAAGTTCGGCGACGCGAAGAACCCCCTGCTCGTCTCCTGCCGGTCCGGCGCCCGCGTTTCCATGCCGGGCATGATGGACACCGTCCTCAATATCGGACTGAACGAGTCGACCCTGAAGGGTCTGATCGAGAGCACCGGCAACGAACGCTTCGCGTGGGACAGCTACCGCCGGTTCGTCCAGATGTACGGCGACGTGGTCCTCGACCTCAAGCCCACCTCCAAGACCGAAATCGACCCGTTCGAGAAGATCCTCGAAGAGTTGAAGCACGAGCGGAACGTCCATCTCGACACCGACCTCAGCGTGAAGGACCTGCAGGAACTGGTCAAGCGGTTCAAGAAGGCCGTCCGCGAGAAGAAGGGCAAGGAATTCCCCGAAGACCCGATGGAACAGATGTGGGGCGCGGTCGCGGCCGTGTTCGCCTCGTGGAACAACGAGCGGGCCATCGTTTACCGCCGGCAGTACGGCTACCCGCACGAGTGGGGCACGGCCGCCAACATCTGCTCCATGGTGTTCGGCAACATGGGCGACGACTCCGGCACCGGGGTCGCCTTCACCCGCGACCCGGCCACCGGCGAGAATGTCTTCTACGGCGAGTACCTCATCAACGCCCAGGGAGAGGACGTGGTCGCCGGCATCCGCACACCGAAGAAGATCGCCGAACTCGAGAAGGAAATGCCCGAGGCGTTCTCGCAACTGATGAGCGTCCGGCAGATCCTCGAGAAGCACTACCGTGACGTGCAGGACATCGAATTCACCATCCAGAAGGGCAAGCTCTGGATGCTCCAGACCCGAAACGGCAAGCGGACCGGCTTCGCGGCCGTGCGCTTCGCCGTCGACATGGTCGAGGAAGGCCTGATCACCCGCGACGAGGCCCTGAGCGCGGGCCGGATTCCGCCGGACGACCTGAACCAGCTCCTCCAGCCGATCTTCGATCCTGAGGCCAAGCGCAAGGCCAGCGTGCTGGCCAAGGGCATCAATGCCGGGCCGGGCGCGGCCAGCGGCAAGATCATGTTCTTCGCCGACGACGCCGAGGCGTACGTCAACAAGCACGGCAAGGGCGTGATCCTCGTCCGCCGGGAAACCAGCCCCGAAGACATCCGCGGCATGCAGGCGGCCGACGGTATCCTTACCGCGTTCGGCGGGGCCAGCTCCCACGCCGCCCTCGTCAGCCGGCAGATGGGCAAGGTCTGTGTCGTCGGCTGCCAGGACCTCGTTATCAACTACGACACGCGGACCGTCACCGTCAAAGGCGTCACGCTGAAGGAGGGCGACGACATCTCCATCGACGGGTTCACCGGCGAAGTGATGCAGGGCAAGGTCGCGACCAAGCCCAGCGAAGTCGTGCAGGTGCTGATCAGCAAGACGCTCAAGCCCGAGCAGTCGCGGGTGTACCAGCAGTTCGCGAAGCTCATGGAGTGGGCCGACAGCGTCCGCCAACTGCGGGTCCGCACCAACGCCGACCAGCCCGACCAGGCCGAGCAGGCGATGGCCTTCGGCGCGGAAGGAATCGGCCTGTGCCGGACGGAGCACATGTTCTTCGGCCACATCCGCGAGATGCGCGAGATGATCCTGGCCGAGACTTCCGAAGCCCGGCTCATCGCCCTGGCCAAGCTCCTGCCCTTCCAGCGCGAAGACTTCTACGGGCTGTTCAAGGCGATGAAGGGCTACCCGGTGACGATCCGGACGCTCGACCCGCCGCTGCACGAGTTCCTGCCGCACGACCCCAAGGGGCAGGCGGAAGTGGCGAAGGATATGGGCGTCAGCGTGGAGAAAATTGCCGAGCGGGTGAAGAGCCTGCACGAGTTCAATCCCATGCTCGGGTTCCGCGGCTGCCGTCTGGGCGTCGTGTTCCCCGCGATCACGGCCATGCAGGCCCGGGCCATCTTCGAGGCCGCCTGCCAGCTCAAGCTCGAAGGTCACACCGTCACGCCGGAGATCATGATCCCGCTCGTCGCATTTCTGCCCGAGCTTCAGGCCCAGGCCCGCATCGTCCGCGAAGTGGCCGAGAAGGTGTTTACGGAAAAACAGGTCCGCGTCGATTACCTGATCGGCACGATGATCGAGCTGCCCCGGGCGTGCATCGCGGCCGACCAGATCGCCCGCGAAGCCCAGTTCTTCAGCTTCGGCACCAACGACCTGACCCAGACCGGCCTCGGCATGAGCCGGGACGACTACGGCAGCTTCATCCGCCATTACACCGAGCACGATATCGTGCCGCGCGACCCGTTCCAGACCATCGACTTCGACGGTATCGGCGGGCTGATGAAGATCGGCGTCGAGAAGGGTCGGCACACCAAGCACGACCTCAAGATCGGCATCTGCGGCGAGCACGGCGGCGACCCGGATAGCGTCAAGTTCTGCCACGCGATCGGGCTCAACTACGTCAGCTGCAGCCCGTTCCGCGTTCCGATCGCCCGCCTTGCGGCCGCTCAGGCCGCGCTCGGGAAGTAACTTTCAACCGCGGCAAAAGAGGGCGGATACCGGCGACAATGAGTTTGCGACTGAGTCCAACATCGTTGACGCCGGCCATCCGCCCTCCCTCGTTTTCGGCGCGGTCCTCCTACCTGCTCATGCTCGGCAGCGCGGTCACCTTCGCGACCATGAGCGCGTGCGCCCGCGGCCTGCACGGCTATTGCGACTGGCGGGTCGTCGCGGTCGTCCGCGCCACGCTCGCATTCGCCTTCACGCTGGCCATCACTCGCACCCTGCGCGTTCCGCTCGTCTGGCCGGGACCCAAGACGCTGTGGGTCCGCAGCCTCGTCGGCAGCGCGGGGATGCTCTGCACGTTCTTCGCGCTCGCCCACCTGCCCGTCAGCCGATCCGTGACACTGCTCAATTCATTCCCGCTCTGGGTGGCGATCCTGAGTTGGCCCGTCCTCGGGATTCGCCCGACATGGGCGGTTGCCGGGGCGGTTTTGTGCGGACTTCTCGGCGTTAATCTGCTGGCTCACGGCGAGGCGGCCGGTTCGGCCGGATGGGAAGCGGTCCTCGCCGCCCTTGCCGCGTCGGTCAGTACCGCCGTCGTCATGCTCGGGCTGCACCGGCTTCGCAAACTTCACCCGCTGGCGATCGCCGTCCACTTCGCGGCCGTCTCGAGTGTCGTGGTCGTGCTGGCGGTCGTCGCGACGAGCCTGACCGGCTCACCATTGGATCCGTTTGAATTGAGTACTGCCCGCCCGTGGCTGCTGCTCGCCGGCGTCGGCTTGTGTGCGACACTGGGGCAGATCCTGATGACCTCGGCATTCCGCTACGGCCCGCCGGACCGGCTCGCCCCCGTCGGGCTCAGCCAGTCGGCATTCGCCTTGATCTACGACCTGGTCTTCTGGAACCATCCGCTCGATGCAACATTGCTCGGCGGAATGGTTCTTGTACTCCTGCCCGGGGTGTGGCTCGTCCTGCACCCGGGGCGTGCACCCGTCGAGGATTAGCTCGCCCGACGGCGCGGTACGTCAATTGTCGTCGGCCGGGTGCCGGCTTCGTGAATCGTGACCACTTTTCCACCCCACCAGCGGGACCGCCCGCTGCGTGCGCCCGGCAGCTTCACTTTGAGCTTCGCTTCGCCCGACAGTTCAATGAACGCGGCGACCCAGACAATCATCGCGCCCCACGCCGCGACGCCAATATCGCGGGCAACTTCGAGGCCGGGGATACGGGGCAGCAACTGCGTCGCGAACACGATGATGAGTCCGCCGGCCAGCGCGGGGCGGACCCGCTGCCCGTTCACGAGGTGGGCGGCGACCACCGCCACGATCGGCGGGAGCAGCAGTTCAAAATAGTGCAAGTGGCACACGGGGCTGGCGAGCAGCATGGGGATAAACAGCGCGGTGATCGCGAGCGCCTCGCGCTGCGGGTTCTTCATCTGCGATCGCTTCCCGGCCACGAGCGTGACCACGGTCATCAGCAAGGCGGCGAGGACGTGCGCGATTCGCGTAACCGGGCTGGCCGTCTTTGGCCGCGTAGCGCGGTCGAGGTTGAACCAGTTGTGGAACATCCCCTGAAACGACTGGTTGTCGGTCGCGGTCATCGATAGCAGTTCGCGTCCGCGGTCTCCGTCGGTCTCGCCCGAGGCCGCGGGGTGGACAATGCTGCCGACCCAGGACTGGTAGAGTTCGGTGGTGCGGCGCGGCCCGACGACCGCGCACGGGAGGATGAACAGGCCGAACAGCAGGCCGACCGCTGTGCCGGCCAGCCACTTGGTGTCGCGGTTCCACAGCGGGTAGAGGATCAGGAAAGCCGGGATGACCTTGATGCTTGTCGCGGCCGCCAGCCAGACGCCCGCGCCGAACCGGTTGCCATTCACAGCGCTGACGACCATTCCGGTGAGCAGGATCAGGATCAGTTCATTGACCTGCCCCCGGCCCAGCGAACTGCCGAGCGCGGGGAGCAACATCCAGAGCGGGGCGTGGACCAGCCACCAGCGATACCTGCCCTCGCGGTGAACGGCGAGAGTGCCGATCTTGCTCGCGAGCCACGGCCCGGCCGCCGACGCGAGAAACACCCCGACGCAATACCAGAGAATCACCACCGTGCCGAACGGTACAAGCGGCTTAGCGTCCGAATCGGCAGGCGGCTGGGCGAACGGCACCAGGGCGGTGGCGAGCAACGGCGGATAGTGATAGTGCCAGCCGTGCTCGTCGGTGACGGCATACAGGTCTTCCCCCGTCCGCGCGGCCCAGGCGGCCCGCAGGTAGACCGTGAGGTCCGTCTTGCGGACCTGCTGCATGTTCGAACGGACGAACGTGATGATGCCGAAGCCGACGAACAGGATGGCCAGCGCAAACGCGCTCACTCGGGACCAGCGCTCCGACCACTTGAACATGACCGCCTCCCTGCGTGTCACACAGTGCGGGCCACTCTAATCCACCGACCCGGCCCGGTCTGCGCCGAATCGCCGGGCCGAGCTTCGCATCATCATCTCACTCAAACTTCCCAATCGACCCAGAACCCCTTGGTTCGGGTCGGACCGCAAAATTGGTGCGACCCGGAGAAATTCCCCAAGTTCCCGCCCGAATTGACCGAACTGAGTGGAACGGGTATAGATCAGGGCGATCTTCGCGGTGAACCCCTTTCATCCCGATGAGACAACGGGTACGCACCGAAGACCGCGACACCGCGCAGGGAAGCGCAATTGAACCTCACCAGTCGACAGTTCGACGTGAGCCTGGTACTGCCGGCTTACAATCCGGGTACGCGGCTGCGCCAGACGCTGCACGAACTCGGCGACTTCCTTGCGGTTCCCGGTGATCGCTGGGAAGTCCTGTTCGTCTGCGACGGTTGCACCGACGGCACGCTCGACTTGCTCAACGCGTGGAAGCCGGCCCGCGGCTCGGCCCGCGTCATCAGCTATTCGCCGAACCGGGGGAAGGGCTACGCCGTCCGGCAAGGATTGCTCGCGGCCTCCGCCCCGTTCCGCATCTTCACCGATATCGACCTCGCCTATCCTTTCGCAGACATCGAGCGCGTGCTGCGTCGCCTGCGGGCCGGGAGCGAAGCCGTGATCGGCTCGCGAACACATTCCGATAGCATTGTCGAATTGCCCGCGAGGTCGCTGGGCTACGCCTACCGCCGGCAGATTCAGAGCCGGGTTTTCGGCCGGATCGTCCGCACGCTTCTCCCGCTCACAAACGGCGACACGCAGGCCGGTCTCAAGGGGTTCACCGAGTCGGCCGTCCGCCGGATCGTGCCGCGACTCGCGTGCAACGGTTTCGGGTTCGACTGCGAACTGCTGACAGCCTGCGTACGGGCCGGTATCAGGGTCGAAGAAGTGCCGGTGCATGTGCGTTACGACGACTGCGCATCGACAACCAACTTCGGCTCGACCGTCCGGATGGTCCGCGAGTTGTGGCGCATCCGGAAGGCCTGGCCGGCGGGGGTCGCCTTCGCGGATCAGATTACGGACCGCTACCGGGAGGCCGGGTGATGACCGATCGGCGACTGGTGGTCGTTGCCGATGATTACGGCATCGGGCCGGGCACCTCGGCCGGGATACTCCGGCTCTGCCGGGCGGGCCGGGTCTCGGGCACGGTGTTGATCGTCAACTCGCAGTATGCCGAGCAAGCTGTGCGCAACTGGCAGGCGGCATCGCCCCCGGCCGACCTCGGCTGGCACCCCGCGCTCACGCTCGACGCGCCGGTGTGCGACCCGGCCAGCGTCCCGAGTCTCGTCGACCGCAGCGGGAAGTTTCATTCACTCGGCGGCCTGATGACGCGGCTGATGCTCGGCCGCATCCGACCCGTCGACGCCTACACCGAATTCAGCGCGCAGCTTCAGCGGTTCCGCAAGCTCACCGGCCATTGGCCGACCGTGGTCAACTCGCATCACCACATCCAGGTGTTTCCGGTTGTCGGCGCGGCCCTGCGAGCCGCGATGCGGGACGTGGGCATCCGCCCGTACCTCCGGCGGGTCTGCGAACCGTGGCGCACGCTGGCACGAGTGCCCGGCGCGAAAGCCAAGCGAGCCTTTCTCTCCGCGCTCGGCAAGCGGGAGGCCCGCCGGCAGGCCGTCGACGGCTTTCCCGGGAACGACTGGCTCGCGGGGATCACCGACCCTGCTTGCGTGCACAAGCCTGAGTTTTTCGACCGCTGGCTCCGGACGACGCCGGGCGAGGTCGTCGAGTTGACCTGTCACCCGGGGGACCGCGACGAGACGCTGCTGGGCAGGGATGCCAAGCCGGGCGACGGGAACATCGAGCGGCGCGTCGCCGAGGCGGCCGCGCTGGGTTCGGCTCCGTTTCAGGAGAGTGTCCAAAGGGCGGGGTTTTGCATTGTCCCGCCGTCGGAAGTGATCGGTCAGAATCGTCTTCGGATTGCCGCGTAACCTACATCGCCAGGCGGGCCGCGAGCAGTACCGCGGCACGGAAACTCGACGGGTCGGCTGTGCCTTGCCACGCGCGGTCGTAGGCCGTGCCGTGATCGGGCGAGGTCCGCACGACGGGCAACCCGAGCGTCAGGTTGACCGCGGAATCAAATGCGAGCGCCTTGAGCGGTATCAAGCCCTGGTCGTGGTACATGCAGACGTAGGCGTCGGTGGTCTCCCGCCGCGATTTCAGGAAGGCGGTATCGGGCGGGACCGGCCCTTCGACAGTGATCCCGCGCTGCAATGCCGTCTCGATGGCCGGGATGATGATCGACTCTTCTTCACCCGCGCCGAACAGGCCGCCTTCACCTGCATGCGGATTCAAGCCAAGCACAACAAGTCGGGGTTTGTGACCGCGAAGTTTCTGCATCGTCTCGGCAGTCAGTTCGATGGCATCCACGATCTTTTCCGACGTCAGCAGATCGGGCACATCCCGAAGGCCGACGTGTGTGGTGACGACGGTACAAGTGATGACATCGGAGGTGAGCATCATCCCGTGCCGGGAGACGCCGCACGTCTGAGCAAGGAAATCCGTGTGACCGGCAAAGGGGACGCCGGCCGCGGCCCACGCTTCTTTCTGGATCGGGGCAGTACAAATGCCGGCAACCCGCCCGCGCCGCGCGTCGGACAGTGCGGCATCGACGTAGAGAAACGATGCCGAGCCGCCGGCGACATCGACGTGCCCCGGCTGGACTGCCGCGGCGTCGAGGTGGGCAAAATCAAGGATGGCAGGATCTTTGATGTCGTCGGCGAGTTCCGGCCAGACGTCGAGGCCGATGTCGTTCTTTGGCAGCGCGAGATGCAACTTCTGTCCGACGCGGTTCAACACGTCAAAGTCGCCGTACACGATTGGCACGCACGCTTCTCGCACGCCGGGGTCGGCAAGCAGGCGCAGGCAGAGTTCGGGGCCGACCCCGGCGGGGTCGCCCATCGTGATTGCGATTTTCGGTCGTCCGGGCATGAGGTTACTTGTTGATCTCGTCGATGATGGCGTCGGTCATGGCGCGGGTCCCGGCCGTGCCGCCGAGATCGTAGGTCCGCACCAGCCCGGCCGTCAAAACCGACTCGACAGCCGACCGCAACTTCTTTGCCTGCTCGACGTGGCCGAAGTCGTGGAGCATGTGCATTGTCGGCGTGAGCAGAGGGAGCGGGTTCGCCCGGTCCTCGCCGACCCACTCGCGCAGGCCGCCGTGGATCGCCTCATAGACTCGCACGCCCGGCCCGTGGCTGACAGCGGCCGTCGCACTGATGCCGCCGATCAGGCCGGCCGCGAGGTCGCTGAGCAGGTCGCCGTACAGGTTGCCCGCGCACAATACGTCGAACTGCTGCGGCTTGCTTACGAGTTGCATGCAGGCGTTGTCGACGATCAATTCCTTCGGCGTGATCTCGGGGTAGCCCGCGGCCACCCGCCGGAAGCAGTCGAGGAACAGGCCGTCGGCCATCTTCAGGATGTTGGCCTTGTGGATGCAATGGACCGACTTCCGGCCCTGTGCCTTTGCCAGCTCAAAAGTGAACTCGAAGAACCGTTTGCACGCGGCCTCGGTGACGACCTTGATGCTCTGGACCACGCCCGAGACGATCTCGTGTTCGATGGCCGCGTACAGGTCTTCAGTCGTCTCGCGGACGAGGACGAAATCGAGCCCGGTGAATCGGCCGGGCAGCCCGGCAAAGTCGTGAATCGGGCGGACCGACGCGAAGAGCCCCAGATCGTGCCGGAAATGGATGTTGTAGTTCTCGTCGCCGCCGCCCGGCGGGTGCAGCAGTTTGGTCTTGAGCGCGACTCCGGCCGCGCGGACCTGATCGAAAAGTTCGTTCGGCAGCGGCGGCAGGTTTTTCTCCTGGGCCGCGAGGCCCGCAGGCACTTCCTGCCAGTCGATGGCGACGCCCAGCGCGGCGACGACCCGCTGGGCCGCCACCGCTTGGTCGGTACCGATTCCCCCGCCCTGAACCAGGACTACGTGATGGCTCATCGGGCAGGCTCCAGATTGCGAATGAGCG
>JAIBBI010000058.1 GCA_019694755.1 Gemmataceae bacterium | reverse complement strand
CCGATGACCATGACCAGAAAACCACCGGTGTCCCACAGGGCGAAGTTGCCCACGGGCGGTTGGAGCTTGTCGCGGTTGGAGGCGATCCAGGCATGAAGATTGAACGGCGGGATGGCGGTCACGGCCCGGTCCTCTGCGGGGGAAATCGGCCCTAGGGTCAACCTACGCCGGGCGACCCCCCGCCGCAACGGGTTGCGCCGTAGCGTGTTTCGGGGTAAATCCGTTTGACTCGCCGGTCGGGCTCCGATAATCTCTGGTTAGGTATCATCGTGCGCCGGGGGGCGACCGTGCGGTCATTCTTATCTGCCCCGCCTGCGCGGTAATGTCCTCGTGCAAGGAGTCCGTTATGACGAGTCGTCGGAGTCGCGGCGCATTCACGCTCATCGAGCTGCTGGTGGTGATGGCCATCATCGCCACGCTCATGGGATTGCTGCTGCCGGCCGTGCAGAAAGTCCGTGAGGCGGCGTACCGGTCCGAGTGCAGCAACAACCTGCGCCAGCTCGGCATCGCCTGCAACAACTACCACTTCAATGCCGGCTACTTCCCGACCGGCGGCGGCATTTCCGGTGGCCGCACCGTGACCACGGGCGTGATCGGCCAGGGCAAGAATCAGAACTGGGGCTGGTCGTACCAGATCCTGCCGCTGCTCGAAGCTCAGCCTCTTTACGAAACGCTCGTCGACGCGACCGTGCAGTCCACCGTCGTCAAGGCCTTCACGTGCCCCAGCCGCCGATCGCCCGGGTTCAATTCCGGCGTCTTCCGTGGCGACTTCGCGGGCAACGGTGGCATCGGGCTCATGACCTCCAGCGCAGTGAATCTCGCCAATCCCTCGACTTACCCGTCGAGCGGCGTGTTCCTGACCGGTGCGCTCACGGCAACTTCCAGTATCCCGACCGTCCGCCTTACGGACCTGAAAAACGGTGCTTCGAACACACTTCTGATCGGCGAGAAGTACGTTCCCACTAACCAGTACGACACCGGTGCGGCTGGCGACGGTGCGGTGATCGGCCTGTACGGCCCGAGCAACATCCGCGGCGTCGGCATCGTCAGCGCGACCAACGACAATGCGGCCGGCGGGCCTTTCCCCGATCGCAACTCGTCGGCGACCGGCATGAACCAGATGGTCGCGGGCATTCCGGACGGCGGCTGGGGCTTCGGCTCGGCTCACCCGGTCTCCATGAACGTTTGCTTCGGCGACGGCTCGGTCCGTCGGGTTGTTTACGGCACGACCAACCTGGCCCGGGCCGCCAACACCAAGAACACCAACCCGGCCTACAGCGTCGACGACTGATCCGGCGCTGATCGGTTGAAAACCACGAACCCGCCGGGTCAACCCCGGCGGGTTTCTTCTTGCGCGGTGCGACCGGCGCGGCCGGCACAGATTCCCGCCCGGTCCGGCCCTTTTGCTGATATCCGCCCGCCCGATCCTCCGACCAAACTGTTATGTCACGCCACATGCCCGTCGTTTGTTTCTGGGTCTGCCTGCTCCTCGGCGCGGGTTTCGTCACGCTCGTCGCCGTGGCCGGGCGGTACGCGACGCCCCAGGGGTCGCTCGCACTGCGACTCTATGCCGGCGACGAGACGCTGCGCAAGGTCACGCTGGCAACAGCCGCGGGCCTCTGGGCAACAGCATTCATCTTCTTCCGCCCCTCCCCCCTCCGTTTCGGCCGCGTCACCCGCGCCGACGGCGAAGCACCGACGACGACGGACCTGGCGGGAGCGTAAGCGGGTGTCAGGTGTCAGGTGTCAGGTGTCAGGTGTCAGGTGTCAGGTGTCAGGTGTCGGGTGTCGGGTGTTGGGTGTTGGGTGTTGGGTGTTGGGGTTGCTACGTGCAATTCTTGGCCCAACGGGCCAACCTTCCTTAGCCCGGCCCATCGGGCCGGGGTCGCCCGACCAAGTACCGGTCGCGGCCTGAAGGGCCGCGCTCGATGTAGCGCGGCCCTTCAGGCCGCTATCCTAATTACCTGTGATCCTGGCCCGTTGGGTCAGGCTAAGGAAGGTCGGTCCTTCGGACCGGCAGAATGCCCTGCCCTACCCGGTGACACAACTTCAAGTTGCAGGGCAGTATTCTGACTCCGCCAGACGGCGCGCATTATTCCGTCTTCCTGAAACCCGATACCTGACACCTGACACCTCTCCACCCGGCACCCGGCATCCCATTTGGCGTTCTGCCGTATCATGGAGGCAGCGACCCTGGTGGAGGCCACGCGATGCCGGACTGGTTGATCGAGGGGGACCGGTCGGTCCTGATCCTGCTCCTCATCCTCGCCCTGGTTTCCGGCGTGCAGTGGTGGCGGACGCGGGGCCGGGCGTGGGCCGCGGCGACGGCAATATCACTTTTGTGTGCCGGCGGGTTTGTGCTGCTGGACCGGTTCTTCGAGAGTGACCGCGAGCAGATCGGGAACTCGGTCGCGACGATGGCCGGGGCCGTCGGGCCGCAGAAACTCGACGTGGCATTCGCCCACCTGAGCCCGGACTTCCATTACAACGCCGCCAAGAAAGCGGACTTCCAGCGACTTGCCGAGTCGGCCGCCCGCTCGCAGCGGGTCCGCGAGGTGATCGTCTGGAACTTCGACGTGTCCGCGTTCGATGCGAGTAAGAAACGGGCCGACGTGAGCTTCCAGTTCAAGGTCCGGGGCGACGGGCCGGCCCTCGGCGAAGCGTTTTACCTGTGTAAGGCGGTCTATGTCAAAGAGGCCGACGGCCGATGGCGGATGCTCACCTTCAAGGTGTATCCGCTTTCGGCCGCCGACCAACCGCTCGTCATCCCGGGCGTCGG
Source organism: Gemmataceae bacterium (assembly GCA_019694755.1). Classification (GTDB taxonomy): domain Bacteria; phylum Planctomycetota; class Planctomycetia; order Gemmatales; family Gemmataceae; genus JAIBBI01. The sequence continues at coordinate 25,586 of JAIBBI010000058.1, read as the reverse complement.
GTGATTACTTGTCGAACATCCGCACGACATCCGCGGCGTTCTTGAGGTCTTCGAACTTCCAGCAGGCGGCGAGCACCTTGTCGGCGACCGCCTTGCCGTAGACCGGCTCGACGACCTTGCGGAACTTCGTTTCCAGCTCCGCATCGGTCATCGGGTTGCCGGCATGACCGCGGGGGAACTCGACTTCCTTCACATGCGTCTTGCCGTCGCGCATGGTGACAGTGAGCCGGTTCGGAATGCCGTTGGGGTATCGGCGGTTGCAGTCGGCATCGCGGTGCAGCTTGACGCGATTGGTCAGCTCGATGAGCTTCTCGTCGGCCAGCCGGTCGTCGTCGAAGCTCTTCAAGCCGACGTCGCCGTCGACGAGGGCCACCGCGACGCAATACGGCATGCTGTGGTCGGCCGTCTCGCGGGTCTTCGGGCGGTACTTCTCCGGGTCCTTGCCGATGATGTCGACCGCGGCATCGAACGTGTGGATGTCGATCTTCTCGACGTTCTTCCAATCGCCGACGGCGGGGCGGAGCTGCAGGATGGCGTCGACGGCCGACTGCGCGTGGTACTCGACCGGCCAGAACTTGATGTAGGTCTTGTCGATCATGAAGCCGTCGCCGTTGCCGGCCTCGGCACCCATCGGCGCGACGTTGACCTTGGTGCGGATGATGAGCTGCTCGAGGCCGAGCTCGCCTTCGAAGATCGGCGCGGGGCCGGTCATGCCGTCGGCGGCGAGCGTGGCGGCGAACACGCCGTTGCGGGCGGCGTTGGCGAAGGCACAGCCCTTCCACATGCTCATTTCGCCGGCGCGGGTCTGGCGGAGGGCCACGTTGCACACGCCGGCCAGGCCGACCGCGTGGGCGGTCTTCGTGGCGTCGAGCTTGAGAAGCTTGCAGGCCGCGAGGCAACTGGAGAGCGCGCCGTAGGTGACGTGATCGACGCCGTGCTTGCGGAGGCTGGCCGCGTCGCACAGCCGGCACTGGATCTCATAGGCCAGCACGGCCGCGACGAGCATGTCCTTGCCCGAGCTGCCCTGTGCCTCGCCGACCGACAGCACGGCCGCGAGGTTGTCGCTGGGGTGGGCCGGCTCGAGCGAGAGGTAGGTGTCGTTGAAATCGAGGTAACGGATGGCCAAGCCGTTGACGAACGTCGCCCATTCGACGCTGGACTCGCCGCCCATGAGCATCCGCGCGCCGGGATTGCCGCGGACCCGCCCGGCACACTTGCGGGCAATGGCGAACGCGTCGGAATCCATCGCCCCCACGGCGTTGGCAAACGAGTCGATAAATCGGCGCTTGGCCTCGTGCAGCGTCTTCGCCGGGATTTGTTCGTAAGTCAGCCCGCCCGCGTACCGGGCGAATCGCTGGGCCAGAGTCTCTGCCATCTCGTGCGCTCCTCGGAATAAAGGGCTATTCTAGGAACCGCTCGAGCGATTCCCAAACCCGAGGGCCGGCCGACAGTTGGGGTTGACCGGCCCCGCCTCGTGCCGGTATTCGGCCCAACGTCTCGGGCGAAACCCGAGCTGGCGCAGGAGGCGCCGGCGGGCCCGCCAACCGGAGAGCACGGATGCGAACCATTACGGCGGGCCTGATTTTGTCGGCATTGGGGACGGTGGGCTGCTCGGGGGCGAATCCGTTCGCGAAGTCGACTTCGGCGATAACGCCGGCGATGGCTCAGGCGAAGCAGTCCCAGGTGCAGCCGCCCTCGCTGGCGTCGGCCATGAACCCGCCGGGCGCGAACCGGCCCGCCCTGCCGCCGATGCCCGGCCAGCCCAATGCGACGGCGACAACGCCGCCGGCCGCGGCCAATCCGCCCGGTCTGCCCAACATGCCCGGTTCACAACTCGGGGCAATGCCCGCTTCGCAGGGGATCACGCCGCCGCCGAACGCGAACATCTCCGCACCGACGCCGCCGAGTGTCATTCAGCCGACCAGCTACCAGTTGCCCGCGGCCGTGCCACCGCCGGGAATGAGCCCAAACGCACCGGTCGCACCCGCACCGTCGGGGATTCGGCTGCCGGAGGGTGTGTCGAAGAGCAACGTGCCGATGCCGGCCCCGAATGGCCAGCCACTCCCACAACCCGCCCCGCCGAACATGGACGTGCCGCCGACGCCGCCGATGACTCCGGGATTGAGCATGCCCGCCCCGGCCCTGCCCGCGATGCCGCAATCGGCCCCGAACCCGGTGGGCATGCCCGGCGCGGTGACGGCCCCGCCCCCGCCGACGCCGTTGCCGCCGATCAAGGCCCGGCCGATCGAGTAACGAACCGTCCAACTTGAGATCACGCGAGGCCGCGGTCACATCGACCGCGGCCTTACTTTTTTTCGGCTCCGCGCAACAGCCGATCGAGCAGCACAGGCTCGACCCGACCTCGGAATCTCACCTTTTCATCGACCACGACCACCGGCACGCAGTTGCCGTACCGCTCGCACTGGGTCGCGTCGTTGTCGACGTTTCGGACTTCGAACTGGAAGCCCCAATGCCGTCGACGGTTTTCGAGGAGCGATTTCGCGTCGTCGCACGGGTGACAACCGGGCCGCGCGTATAATACGATGTTAACATGGGCGAGCGCCGCGCGGCGTCGCCGGAGCCACGACGGCCACAACCATTCCAAGTGCGACCCTCCCGAATTACGGCGACGGTCTGCATTGTAGCGACGCCACCGCATGCCGCGACCGAATCCCCGTCCGCTTAAGAAGCCGAAGCCTCCCGCGCCGATATTCCCCGGAAGCGTCTTTCTCCTGGGGCTGATCGCCGTGGCTGTGCTGGCTGTGATGCTGTTCCCGTTCGGGGCCAGCCAGTCGATCCGGTACGACCAATTTGAAAAGCTCCTCAACGAGAACAAGCTGAAGAAGGTCGTCCTCGTCGGCAACGATCGGGTCCTCGGCGATGTCCGCGACGAGATGAAGCTTCACGGCGAAGAGGAACTCCGCGCCCTGAAGATTCCCAGCGGGTCATTTTCCGTCCGACTGCTCCCCGCTCAGGACCGCAAGGATCTTTACGAGGCGGTCAAAGCACGTGGCGTCGCCTTCGACACGGAAGACGACCGGGCCAACTGGTTCGGCCAGAACTTCATGTCGTTCCTGTTTGCCACCGTCCTGTTCATGATGCTGATCTCGTTCTTCCTGCCCCGGCTGCGCGACCCGATGGGCGGCGGGATGCCGACCGCGTTCGGCCGGAGCCCCGCCCGCAAATACGACAAAAACGCCAAGACGCGGACCACCTTTGCGGATGTGGCCGACATGGAGTCGGCCAAGCGCGAGCTTCAGGAGATCGTCGACTTCCTGCGCTCGCCCGAGAAGTTTCTGAAGTTAGGGGCGCAGATTCCCAAGGGCGTGCTGCTGGTCGGGCCGCCAGGCACGGGCAAAACGCTGCTCGCGCGGGCCGTGGCCGGCGAGGCCAACGCCCAGTTCTTCAGCATCAACGGAGCCGAGTTCATCCAGATGTTTGTGGGCGTGGGCGCGAGCCGGGTCCGCGATCTGTTCAAGAACGCCAAGGAGAACGCGCCCTGCCTGATCTTCATCGACGAGATCGATGCCGTGGGGCGGATGCGCGGCGCGGGAGTCGGCGGCGGCTCGGACGAACGCGAACAGACGTTGAACCAGATTCTCGGCGAGATGGACGGCTTCACCGCGACCGACGCCGTTATCGTCATTGCCGCGACCAATCGGCCCGATGTGCTGGATACCGCCCTGCTCCGCCCGGGCCGATTCGACCGGCATGTGACGATCGAGCGGCCGACCTGGAAGGGCCGGCTGGACATCCTCAAGGTCCACACGCGCAACAAGCCACTGGGCGACGACGTCGATCTGGAAGCTTTGGCCCGCTCGACAATCGGCATGACCGGGGCGGACCTGCGCAACCTGGCCAATGAAGCCGCGCTGCTGGCGGCCCGCGAGAACAAGTCACGCATTGATAAGAGCGACTTCCACGCGGCGATGGACCGCGTCATCCTCGGCCCCAAGCGGGAAGAGGGACTCACGGAAGCGGACAAGCGGCGGATCGCGTACCACGAGGCCGGCCACGCACTGGTAGCGTTCCTCGAACCCGAAGCCGAGAAGCCACACAAAGTGTCGATCGTTCCGCGGTCGCAGTCATTGGGCGTGAATCTGATCGCACCGGACGAGATCCGCGTGCAAAAAGGCCTGGCCTACTTCAAGGCCAAGCTGGCGTTCATGATGGGCGGTCGGGCCGCCGACCGACTCGTGTACGGCGAAACCGATGCCGGACACGAAAGCGACCTCAAGCAGGCGACCAAGCTCGCCCGGTACATGGTCACGCACTGGGGCATGTCCGACCGCCTGGGCCCGATGAGCTTCCGCGTCGGCGAGGAGCACGTGTTCCTGGGCAAGGAGCTGCAGGAGGCCCGCGACTTCAGCGAGGGCACGATGCAGGTCATCGACGAGGAAGTATCGAAGTTGCTCCGTGAGGCGGACGCCCGGGCCTTCGAGCACCTGAGCCAGCACCGGGCCACCATGGACCGGATCGTCGACGCCCTCCTGCAAACCGAGGAACTCGACAAGAAGGAACTGGAAGCGCTGGTCGCACCGGTCGTCCCGGCGGCCCAACCGTCGGGTGCGGGTACGTCTGCCGCCCCCGCCCCGACGCGGGCGTGACCAATCTCCTCCGAAAGCAACAGTTTTCCCCGACGATTCGTCACGGACACCACGGGAGCATTCCGATGCGTCTTGCACTGATCCTGGCCCTGGGATTCACCTCGGCCACCGCCCGGGCCGACGATTGGCCGCAATGGATGGGGCCGCAGCGCGACAACATCTGGCGCGAGAGCGGCATCGTCGACAAGTTTCCCGCCGGCGGACCAAAAGTGGTCTGGCGGGCCAAAGTGGCGGGCGGCTATGCCGGCCCGGCCGTCGTCGGCAACCGCGTGTACGTCACCGACTACGTGACCAAGTCGGACGTCAAGGTCGACAACTTCAAGCGGAAGGAATTCACGGGCAGCGAGCGCGTGCTGTGCCTCGACGCGGCGACGGGCAAGGAGGTCTGGAAGCATGAGTACCCAGTGACGTACGGGATCTCCTACCCGGCCGGGCCGCGTTGCACGCCGACCGTCGCGGACGGCAAGGTCTACACGCTCGGGGCCGAGGGCAACCTGTTCTGCTTCGATGCCGAGAAGGGCTCGGTGATCTGGAAGAAGGACTTCAAGACCGAATACAAAACGAAGTCCGCCCTGTGGGGATACGCCAGCCACCCGCTCATCGACGGCGACAAACTGCTGTGCGTGGTCGGCGGCGAGGGCAGCCATGCCGTCGCCTTTGACAGGAACACCGGCAAGGAACTCTGGCGTGCGGAGACGGCCAAGGAACAGGGCTATTCGCCGCCGACGATCATCACCGCGGGCGGCGCACGGCAATGGGTGCTGCTAACTCCCGAAGCCGTCACCAGCGTCGACCCGGCCACCGGCAAGCAGTACTGGACCGTCCCCTACGACGCGACCAGCGGCTCGATCATCATGTCGCCCGTCGTCGTCGGCGAGCACCTGTACGTCGGCGGCTACTCGAACAAGAACCTGCTGCTCAAGCTGGCATCAGACAAGCCGGGCGTGGACATCGTCTGGCGCGACAAGCGGAACCACGGGCTGTCGCCGGTGAACGTCCAGCCGTTCGTTGCCGACGGCCTCATCTACGGCTTCGACCAGGACGGAACGCTGCACGCGGTCGAGATTCCGAGCGGCAAGCGGTTGTGGAGCACCGTAAAGCCGATCGGCGGGACGAAGCCCGTGGGCAGCGGCACGGCCATGATCAACCGCAACGGCGACCGGTACTTCCTGTTCAACGAGAACGGCGAACTGGTGATCGCGAAGATGTCGCCGGCCGGCTATGAGGAGATCGACCGCTGCAAACTGCTGGAGCCGACCAACAACGCCTTCGGGCGCAAAGTGCTCTGGTGTGCCCCGGCCTATGCCGGCAAGCGGTTGTACGTCCGCGACGATGCCGAGTGCATCTGCGTCGATCTGTCGAAGTAAAAGAAGCGGGGCCCGCATATCGTGCGATATGCGGGCCCCGCTTGCATGGTGATCGAGTTGTGTGATTATTCGTCGCCGAGGACTTCCTCGAGCGATTCGATGGCTTCCTTGACGTCTTCCAGGTTCGGGTTGATGCGGTACGCGCTGCGGAAGGCCCGGAGGGCGGCCCGCGGCTTCTTCAGGCGGACGTAACACTGCCCCATCCCGGCGGCCGCGCCGAAATGGTGCGGGTTCAGCTTCAGGACCTGTTCGCAGTCGGCGATGGCCTTCTGGTACTGTCCCAGGCGGAAGTACAGCACGGCCCGCTGGTTGTATGCCTCGGCGTAGTCACTGGTCTCGTTGACGAGTTCGTTCAGGCCTTTGAGGGCGGCCTTGGCCGACTTCCGGCTCAGGGCTTCCTTGAGTTTGTCGAGTTGGACCTCGTCCACGCCTCGGAACCAGACCGACCAGAGGGCCTCGGAGGCCAGGTTGCGGACCTGCTCGTCGTCGTCAACCAGACGGGCGGCCAGCGTGTGGTTGACGTTCATCCCGCCGACGAGGCTCAGGGCGAAAACGGCGGCCCGGCGGACCTCCGCGTTCGGGTGCTCCAGCATCCGGCTCAGCGTTCCCTCGGTGTAATACTGCTTGACCCGGCGGCAGAAGCGGTGCACCGCCTTCGCCTGACTGGCCTCCCACATTTCGGACTCGATGAGCAACCCGTTCTCGGGCAGCTTTCGGAAAAACTTGATCAGCCGGGGTTCCGTCACGAGGCTCCCTCTTAAGGCCGAGTGCGAGTCGCGGGAGAACGCATCAATAATCGCAGATGCGACAATCTGTCAGCATTCGTCCCACGTCCGAATCATAATCCGGAACACTGGTGGTTGTCGATAACCTGTCGATAAAAATATGACCCGGACGCCCCGCTACAACCCGCATCACCGGAGCGGCTTTTCCAGAGGCTCATTCTGCACCGGATACTTCTTCCAATCGCGGTAATCGAAATGCCACCACTCGGCCGAGAAGACCGTGAACCCCTCGGCATCCATCGCCGATCGCAACTTGTCGCGCTGCCAGCGCGCGAGCGACGTTCCGCCGGGGTAATTCGGGTAGGCGCGGTCGGAAAATTCGTCGTATCCGCTCGTCATTTCGACGGTTCGACCGGTCGCACGGTCGTACAGCGACAGATCGACCGCGCATCCGCGGTTGTGTCGCGAGCCTGTCAGCGGGTCGGCCACGAAGCCGTGATGCACCTTCGGCGTCGCGTCCCAGAACACTTTGGTGATGTGCCAGGGGCGGTATGCGTCGTGAATGATCAACCCGTACCCATCGCGTTCTAATCCCTTGTGGACGCGCAACAGCGCCTCGGCCGCGGGCCGTTGCAGCAATGCCCTCGCTACCGGATACACCGGCGTGCCGAGGAAGTTGTCGGCCGTCGCATAGCGGATGTCGAACTTCAGCGTCGGGTCGAGCGTTGCCAGATCGACGAGGTCCGGTTTCGCGAACTCGCCTCGCATCGGTGGTGGCGTCGCTTTTCGGGATTCCGCCAGCAATTGATCCACTGGCCGTTCGGGCTGAATCTTGAAAACAGGTGCCCCCTCGCCGGGGAGATTGCGGCGATTGAATCTGATCCCGCCCAGCGTGAAGGCATGTGCCCTGTTGGACTTACCGCGGATGAATTTGACCGGAGTGCCGGCCCATTCCGTGCCCGATTCGCACTCGAACCTGTCGCGATCCAGTTCCCGGAGCGGCAGATACGTCCGCCGCCCCATCAGCAGACACACTTGGCCGCGATCCTCGAAGACGTAAACAGGGTCAGATTCCGGTCCGTATTCGCCAATCAGGCCTTGCCATTCCACTGTCGGCGTAGCCGGCTTCATGATGGGCGAAAGGACAAGTCTCTCAGCGTCAAATAGGTGATGGGGCTCCACAGTTACGCGACCGCCGGTCAGCGGCCAAGCCCAGCGACGATTTCCGTCAGTCAGTACGCGGAAAGTCGTTCTCTCGCGGACGAACTCAAACTCGCCGCGCATTGGATTGGCCGGCGACGAGTCCGGCGCGTGAGGAATGGGCTTGAAAGCCCTGCCCGACCGGACATCGTGGATTCGGCGAGCGATGAAGCCCACGATCTCACCCGCAAAAGGCCCACCGTCCTGCTCGCCGATCAGAACGGCGATCGTGCAGCCACCGGGACTGGCGGTCAAAACTCCTGAAAAGCCCGGTGCGGTCTTTGCCGGGAAGGCCCAACGTGTCTCCGATTCTCGACTATCACCGGGAATTAGCGCGACACTCTCCGGTCGAAGCAACCCGGTTCCTCGGCGAACGAGAATCTGCCCTAATCGTGAAAGGTCCGTCGCGCTGGCGTCGAGACCGCGGGCCGGGAGGTTCGCCATCGGCCCATCGCTCAGTGTCAGTTCCCGGCCGAACACCGTCTCTGCCCGCCCGGCAACGCGGGGCCCCTTCCCAAAGCCGCTGGAATCGGCCTTCAGTGGCACCAGCACTTCGTCCCGGGCCACATCCTCGAACGGTCGGCCGGTCGCAGTAGCAATCATCTGTCCGATTACGGCATAGGCGGCGTTGGACCGACTGAATTCTGCCGCTTCCCGATCGGTGGATACTCCATTCAAGCTCGCGACTATGTTCGCGAGCGCGGGTTGACCGGGGTCATAGCAACTCCCGATCGGCGGCTCCAGCGGTAGGTTCGATTTGTGGGTCAACAGTTGCCGGAGCGTGACGGCGTGACGAAAGTCCGGCAGGACGTCTTTCACCGGTGCATCGAGTTTGAGCTTCCCCTGCTCCACAAGCCGAAGTGCCGTTAGGGCCGTGACGAGCCGGGTTATTTCTCCCGCACGAAACCGCGAATCCGCGGTGACAGGAGTAGTCCGCCCCGGGTCTGCATGACCGTATCCCGCGGACCACACGATCGCCTTGTCGTCACACACGGCCACCGACATCGCGGGGATCTTGCGGACTGCCAACTCGGCCCGGATCAGCGCATCGATGTCGGAAAAATCGGGAGGAGCACCGGCCGAGAGCACCAGCACGGCGGCGAAAACGTTCATTTCGGTTACTCCGGGTCGGTCCAGTCGCCCTGCAGCCGTTCTTTGAGGCGGGCGCAGGCCGCCGTATACCAACGCCGGACCGTCCGTTCATCCTTGCCGAATAGCTCAGCGATCTGGGCCTGCTTCCAGCCGTGGTAATAGATGAGGCCGAACACTTCCCGCTCTTCGACGGGTAGTAGTTCGACGGCCTCGTGAAACGCCCGCCAGCGGTCGAGATCGTCGCCGATCCGCATGTCGGCCGGCTCGACCGACGACGGCGGGTCGCCATTTTTAGGGATCAGCGCACCGCTGGCATGATTGGCCGCGAGGCCGTGCGGCCCGGACAGGCTGCGGGCCATATCGATCAACTCGCGGCGGATCTGACGGGCGGCCAGGCCGTAGAACTCGCGGGTGCTGGTCGGAGTCACGGTTTCGAGCGCCCGCAGTAGCCGGATCAGCGCGTTCTGCAAGACGTCTTCGAAGTTGGCCCACCGGTTGACATTCGGGAAGTTCCGGATCATTCGCTTGGCGATCCGTTCGAGCCGGCGCTGGGCCCGGCGGATGACCTCGTTGCGGGCCGCGCGGTCGCCCTCACGAATCAAAGCGATCTGCTTGTTCAGAAAGAGTGTGTCGAGCGATTCGTCTGGCATGGAGATGCGGCCCTGGGGATGATCTGGCTATTCGACCACATGCAGAGCCCGTTGACAAGGCTGCCATTCTGTCCCCGGCCTGCGGGAATGGTATACTCCCCGCATCCCGCCTTCGGTTGTCCGGGCCGCCATGCACTGCCGAATTCTGCCAATCCTCATTGCCGCCCTGACCGCGACCGTGCCGGCGTCCGCGGCCGATCCGCCCGCGCTCTGGGAACGCGACATCGGCCCATTCCTGAAGCAGTATTGCAATAGCTGTCACGGCTGGGGCAAAGCCAAGGGTGACCTGAACCTGATCCGGTTCCAGTCGGCCACGGAAGCGCTCACGGCCCCGGACAAGTTTGGGGAGGCCGGGAAACGGGTTGACAGGAAAGAGATGCCGCCCGAGGGCAGTCCGCAACCGACCGAGGCCGAGCGGGCGGTATTCGTCCGTTACGCCCAGTTCGTCGCCAAGCCGCCGAAAGACACCGACTGCCGGCAACTCGCGAACGACCAGAACACGCACTTCTACAAGGGCCACGTAATGAGCCGACGGCTCACGCGGGCCGAGTACTTCAACTGCGTTCGCGACCTCACCGGCGTCTCGTTGCCGGTCGCGGATCTCCTTCCTGCCGACGGGGCCGGCGGCGAGGGATTCGACACGACCGGCGATACCCTGTTCATTTCCGCGATCCACCTGGAGAAGTACCTGGAGGCCAGCCGCCGGGCCGTTGAGGGATTGTTGGCCGCAAGCGGGGACCGGAAGTACGGAGAAACTGCTCGACAGGTGGTCGAGGAATTCGCCCGCCTGGCGTGGCGCCGCCCGGTCTCGCCGGCTGAGGTCGACCGCCTCCTCGGCGTTTACGATGAAGTGCTGCCGCGGGCGCAGGCGTTGCGTCGCCCGCTCCAGGCAATCCTGCTTTCTCCGAATTTCCTGTTCCTCATCGAGCCGCTCCCGGCCGAGGAAGGCGTTTCGCCGCTGAGCCAGCACGCGCTGGCGTCCCGGTTGTCGTTCTTCCTCTGGAGCACGATGCCGGACGACGAGTTACTCGGCCTGGCCGATCGCGGCGAGTTGAACACGGACGCCGCGCTGGCCCGGCAGGTCGGCCGGATGCTCGCCGACCCGCGTATCGTCGGCCTCGGGGAGAATTTCGGGCTACAGTGGCTCGGATTGATCCCGCTCACCGGCACTCATCAGCCGGACCGCGAGCGATTTCCGGAATTCGATTCCGCGCTGGCAGACTCCATGCGCGGCGAAGCAATCGCATTTGTGACCGGCGTCTTCCGCGATAATCGGCCGGTCACCGACTTCATCGAGAGCGACTATGTCTGGGTCAATGAACGGCTCGCCCGGCATTATGGCATCGCCGGCGTCACCGGCACACAGTTTCGGCGGACCGCCCGGCCGGGCCCGGAACGTGGCGGACTTCTCGGGCTGGGCGGCATGCTGACAGTGACCTCGTACCCGCTTCGGACAAGCCCGGTGATCCGCGGCAAATGGGTGCTCGAAGAAGTTCTGGGTGCCAAGGTCCCGCCACCGCCGCCCGGCGCGGGTGAACTGCCCCGCGATGACCGATTACCGGACAACCTGACCATGCGGCAGCGATTGGCCCAGCACCGCAGCCGACCCGAATGTGCGACCTGCCACGTCCGCATGGACGAGTTGGGATTCGGCCTCGAGAACTTCGACCCTATAGGCCGATGGCGGACGACCAATAACGGCCTGCCCGTCGATGCCACCGGCAAACTCCCGTCGGGCGTGTCATTCACAGGCCCCGCGGAACTTCGGCAGACCCTGATGAAGCAGAAATCGGAATTCGAACGGCACCTGAGCCGGAAGCTCCTCGGGTACGCACTGGGGCGGGCGCTGAACAAGTACGACGAGTGCGTGGTCGACGACTGCTGCAAGGCGCTGGCATCGTCCGGCGAGCGTGCCGCCGTGCTCATCGAGCGCATTGTCTTGAGCTACCCGTTCCGTCACCGGTACTACAAGCCATGAGCCGCCGCCTGCCACTGAATCGCCGGACGTTTCTCCGCGGCACCGGCGTAGCGCTCGGCCTGCCGTGGCTCGACGCGATGGCGCCGCGCGGCCGGGCGTCTTCGCCGACTCCGCCTGTCCGCCTTGCCTGCATCTTCTTCCCCAACGGCGTGTGGAAGCCGGCTTGGGTTCCCGAGCAGGCAGGCCCGGAGTACGCCCTGCCCTTCTCGCTTGCACCGCTCGCACCGGTCCGCGACGACGTCCTTGTGATTTCCAATCTCGACAAGAAGCTCAGCAAGGGCGGCGACGGCCACTATGCCAAGACCGCCAATTTCCTGACGGGCCTGACCGTCGTGAAGACCACGGGGCGGGAAGTTTCTGTCGGGTGCGCTTCACTGGATCAGATGGCCGCGGCGGCGGTCGGCAAGGAGACGCCCATCCCCTCGCTCGAGTTGGGTACCGAACCTGTCATTTCCGGCATCGACTCGGCCGTCGGCTTCACTCGGCTGTACGGGTCCCACATCTCCTGGCGCACGGCCAACCAACCGGTCGCCAAGGAAATCAATCCCCGGCTCGTTTACCAGCGACTCTTCGCGAACAAGTCGGCCAGCGATCCGGGCGACCGGGCCCTGCTCGACCTCGCGTTGGAAGACGCACGGAATCTCCGCCGTCGTGTGGGGCGGGACGACCAGAACAAACTCGACGAATATATGGAAGCGGTCCGGGCGGTGGAGCGGCGGATCGAATATGCCGCCCGGCCCGATCCCCGCGATTGGAAGCCCGAGTCGGGCCCGGCACCGACGCCGCCAGGCACGCCGGCCGACTTCCGCGAGCACATCCGCATCATGCTCGAACTTATGCTGCTAGCTTTCTGGACGGATTCGACCCGGGTGGCGAGTTTCATGTTCGCCAACGACGTGTCGCCCCGCAACTTCTCATTCATCGACGGGGTCAAGGGCGGCCATCACGACACGTCCCACCACGAAAACAACCCGGCCAAGATCGAGCAGTACAAGCTCATCAACCGCTGGCACGTTCAGGTGTTCGTCGACTTCCTTCAGAAGCTCAAAGCCGTTCGGGAAGGCCCGGGCAACCTGCTCGACAACAGCATGATCCTGTTCGGCTGTGGTCTTTCCGACGGGAATTCCCACGACCCGAACAACCTCCCCATTCTCGTCGCAGGCCGGGGACGCGGCGCGATCCGGCCCGGCCGGCACCTCAGTTGTCCGAAGCAGACTCCGCTGTGCAACCTGCACCTGTCGCTGCTCCAATCGATGGGGGTGCCGGCCACCAGTTTCGGCGACAGTACGGGGCCCCTGGCCGGACTGTCGTGACGTATCTCCAAGTCCAGTTGGAGGTTCTGTCGGGAGTTTTCGGTCGGGCCTGACGCCGGCCGAGGCCGACTGACCGACGGCAATGTGGTCAAAATGGGCCGGTTCCCTATATCATCTGTTCATGATTTGGCTTGGTCCGGAGCAGGTGATGTACGCAATATTTGAAGACGGTTCGCGGCAATACAAGGTTTCTGAAGGCACCGAGGTCGTCGTCGATTTCCGCGCCGGCGACCCGGGCACCGCGGTGGCGTTCGATCGCGTGCTGCTTTTCGCCGGCAATGGCGCGGTGAAGATCGGTCAGCCGACCGTGTCGGGGGCCAAAATCGCCGCCGAGGTCGTGGCTCAGACCTCGATCAAGACCCGCGTCCAGCATTTCCGACGCCGCAAGAACTCGAAGCGACTCGTCGGACATCGCCAGCCGTTCACCCGCGTGAAGATCACCAAGATTACCGCCGGCTAAAGTCCTTCCCCACCAGTCCAATGACCATTACCTGCGCGGATGTTCCGCGCCGGCCGCATCGCGCCTGATTATTGGTCCCCGATCGAGGGTCTGTCCATGAATTCGTTTTCGTCTGCGGTTCGAATCGGCATTTTCTACGACGGGAACTTCTTCTTCCACGTCAGCAACTACTACCAGTACCACCACGAACGCCGGCAACGGTTGAGCGTCGGTGGCCTTCATGCGTTCATCCGTTCGGAAGTGAGCCGACTCGAAGACGTGGACCCGCGGCACTGCCCCATTGCCGAGGCCCACTACTTCCGCGGCCGTCTGCGGGCCTCGGAAGCTGACGACCGTGATCTCCTGTTCCGCGAACGGGTGTTTGACGATGTCCTGATCCGCGAGGGCGTGACCGCCCACTACCTGCCGCTGTCGCGGGACGGTGAGCGGGGCGTCGGCGTGGCCCTGTCGCTCGAGGCCTACGAACTTGCGGCCGAGCACCGCTTCGACGTTGCCGTCGTCCTCGGCTGCGACGGAGATTACCTGACGCTTGTCCGAAAACTGGCGGCCCGCGGCGTCCGCGTCATGGTCCTGGGTTGGGACTTCCGCTACCACGACGCCAACGGTTTCGAACGCGAGACGCGGACTGCCCAGGTGCTCATCGACGAAGCAACTTATCCGATCGACATGGTCCAGACCATTGAGGGTCGCAATGACGTGATGGTCAACGGCCTTTTCGTACCGCGTCGCGACCTCGACCGGCCCGTGTACGACCGCCACGAGCACCGCACGGAACGGCACGAGCGACCGGAACGCACGGAATACCGTGCCGAAAGGCACGATCGCCCGGAGCGGCCCGCTGCCGCGGCATTGCCGATGGAAGACATGCAGGGTCTGGAACTCGTCGGTACGATCAGCGCAGTCAAGAACGGCTACGGTTTCATCACGCCGTCCCTCGGCGGAGAAAACATCTTTTTCTTCCATGCCGATGTCATCGACACCGATTTCCTGAGCCTCAAGCTCGGCGACAAGGTCGAATATATCTCGACGACCAACGAACGCGGCCCGTGCGCCAAGAACGTCCGCGTCGTGGCCTGACCCGACAGTCGATCACCAGTTAACGCAAGAAGGGGAAGCAGGCACTGACGCCTGCTTCCCCTTTTCCGCTTCGATGTCGCACAGTCAGATGCCGAGGGCCTTTTCCGCCAACTCGATCACTTCGCGGACCCGCATGGGCCGGGTGCCTCCGCTGAGCGGCGCGTCCTCATCCAGCCATTGCCGGACTTTCTTCTCGGCGGCTACCGCGGTCGAGTGGTTCCGGCCGCCGAAATGCTTGCCAACGTCCGCGTAGCTCGCCGAAGTGTGTTTGCGTGCCAGATAGACCGCGACCATTCTCGGATGGCTGACCGACCAGCTTCGGGCGTGGGACTGCAAGGCACCGGGTTTGAGCTTGAGGGCGTTGCAGACGGCCGAGTCGATGTCGGCGAGGCCGACGACCTTGGCCGCATGCCGGAGCAGGTCACCGAGTGCCTCCTGGGCGAGCGCTGTCGTGACAGGTTTGCCCTCGACCTTGGCGTAGTGGCGGAGGTTCCGCACGGCTCCTTCCAGTTCGCGGACGTTGCCCCGCAACTGCTGGGCGAGCCCCTGCAGGACTTCATCGGGGATGGTCGGTGCGCCGCCGGTCGCTTTCGACCGCAGAATCTCCAGCCGGGTCTTTCCGTCAGGAGGCTGGACGCCCCAGACGGTGCCGCCGAGCAGGCGATCCACCAGTTCGGGCGGCAGATACTCGGCGAGCCGGGGGTGGCTGTCAATCGTCACAACGACTTGCGCGCCGCGGTGAGCGAGCCGGTCGTAGGTATGCAGGAATTCTTCGAGTGTCGCCTTCTTTTTCGCGAAGAAGTGGAGGTTGTCGAGCAGCAGCACGTCGCAATCGCGAAACTGCCGGCGGAAGCTCGACAGCTTGCCCGCCCGCATCGACTGGACGAAGCGGTGCGTAAACTCCTCGGCCGTCACATAGCGGACGGTGAGGCCGGGCGACCGCTTCCTGAGCCCGGTAAAGATACCTTCGAGCAGGTGCGTCTTACCGGTGCCGACCGGGCCGTGAACGACGAGCGGGTTGCCCTCCTGCCCCGGACTCTCGACGACGCTGACCGCGGCCGCGTGGGCGACGCGGTTACACGATCCGACGACGAAGTCTTTGAGCTCGAACCACCGGCGGGCTGTCAGTCGGTTGGCGGCCGTCGGACGTGGCGGAGGCACCTCGGCATCCGGGAACATCGAAGGCGTGGTTGCCTTGCCCGGTTTTTTCTTCTTCCTGCCCACGGGCGCGGCCGGGGGTGGCAACTCCACCCGGATCTTCTTCTTTGACTCCGCTGCCGGCCTGGCGGCGGCTTCGGCTTCGGCTTCGCGCTGGGCCTGAAACAACTGCGGGTCGATCTTGAACGACACATTGACCGCCCGGCCAAGAATGTCCTTGGCGGCGGCCATGATGTCCTTGATGTACTTCTTGCCGAGCCATTCCTGGAAATGCAGGTTGGGTACGCCCACTTCGAGCGCGCCACCCCGCAGGCGGAACGTTGTATGGTCCGCAAACCAGAGCTTGTAACTGTTCGGTCCGATGCGCTGCTTCAGGGCGTCCTGCAGCGCAGCCCGGCGTAAGACGACTGCCAAGGCGATAGTCCCCCTCCACGGACCGGCAGGGGCATCCCCCTCATCCCGGCCGGCCGTGCGGTCCCCGCGATCGCGCTGCGGGGCCGTCCTTCCTCATGGTGTTCGCGCAACGTTCACTATGGGGTTGATCGGCACCCCCCGGCAATCACGAATTGTGACTGCATTCTTTTTCGAGTCGAGTCGTTGCGCTAGTGACGGTACGACCCGTACCGCCCGCGCATATGTTACGACCACTACACCCCGCAAGTAGAGCAGTGACGGAAAAGTCCATCAAAGAGGAACTCCGAATTTTCCGTCCGCGACGGATTTACTCTTGATTCCGGATAACCGCCTGTTCGAACACCTCATACCCCGACGGATTCATGCCCACGGATCGGTAAGTCGCCTGGGCCCGCGAGTTCTCGTGCTCCACGTAAAGGCGGATCCAGACGACGTCGCCGGCGGCCTTCGCCCGGCTCATCACGCTTTTGTAAAGGCTGCGGAAAACCCCCTGCCCCCGGGCCTCGGTCTTCACGTACACACTCTGGATCCACCAGATCCAGCCGTCGCGCCAGTCGCTCCACTCGAAAGTGACCGCCAGTTGCCCGACTACTTCGCCACCACGGTCGGCGACGAGATACCAGCCCTTGTTCGGGTCGCCGAGGATGGCCCGCACGCCCCGGCCGACGGTCGCGGGGTCCAGTTCCTTGTCCTCCGTTTCCGCCGCGATTCGGACGTTGAAGCCGGCGATGATGTCGGCGTCGGCAAGCGTCGCCGGGCGAATGGAAATGCTCATGCTGGCCCCGGGAAAGGAATCCACTAAGACACATGCGGGAACCCCCGCCCCCCGGCAGGTTAGAGTCAGCCATGGAACTCGCCAAGTTCATCCGCGACATCCCGGACTTCCCCAAACACGGCATCGTCTTCAAGGACATCACGCCGCTGCTGGCCGACCCGACGGCGTTTCAATTCTCCATCGACCGCATGGCCGAGCGGTATGCCGGGAGCGACATCGACGCGATCGCCGCCGCCGAGGCCCGGGGCTTTCTCTTCGCCGCCCCGCTGGCCCTTAAGCTCCGCAAGCCGCTCGTGCCCTTGCGCAAGCCGGGCAAGCTGCCTTACCGGTCGTACAGCCTGAAGTACGAACTCGAGTACGGCTCTGCCGAATTGCAGATGCACGTCGACGGCATCGATCACGGCGCCCGCGTCCTGCTTGTCGACGACGTGCTGGCTACGGGCGGCACGATGCAGGCCTCGGCCCAATTGCTGGACCATGCCGGTGGCAAAGTGGCCGGCTACTGCTTCCTCGTCGAGTTGGATTTCCTCGGCGGACGCGAAAAGCTCGCGCCGCACCCCGTCTACAGCCTGATCCGCTATTGAGATTGCGCCTGGCTCAGACTTTTCGCCGGCGCGACTTGTTCTTTTTCAGCCGGCCGGGCTGTTGCTTGCGGACCCACCCGAGGAACGGCTGCAGTTCCGGAGCCAAGCGCAACTGGCCCAGCGTCGGGTAGAGGGCGTTCAGCGTGGCGTTGGTATAGGTGGCGTGGACCATGCCGTGACATTGCCGGCAGAGCCAGGCGATGTCGTCGCGCGTGCCGCCGTGTTCTCTGGGTTTGCAGTGATGTTCCGTCAGATCCCGCTGTTCGAACGGGCGGTTGCACAAACCGCACTCGATGCTTGTGATCATGACACTAGAATAGTCGGACATCCCGGAGAAATGCCATGCTGGTGTGGTTTGCCGCCCTGTTGATTTCCGCCGATCCGTCGCCCGATTGGGCCGCCGCCGAGTCGGCTCATATCCGCAATATCAAACAGCTTACCACGACGTTCAACCGGGCCGGCGAAGCTTACTTCAGCCCGGACGGGACGAAGATCATTTTTCAGGCCGAAGAACCCGGCAACGGCAACCCGTTCTACCAGATCTACGTGCAGGACGTAGGGACCGGGGCTGCGCGGCGGGTGAGCCCCGGTATCGGCAAGACGACCTGCTCGTACTTCCGGCCGGACGGGAAGAAGATCATCTTCGCGTCCAGTCACCTTGATCCGCAGGCGGAGAAGCAGTACGCCCCGGAGCTGGCGGCCCGCGCCGAGGAGAAAGCCAAGGGGACACGCCGGCGGTATTCGTGGGACTTTGACAGCCACATGGATATCTTCGAGGCCAACCCCGACGGCACGGACCTCAAGCGGCTGACCAGCACCGACGGCTACGATGCCGAGGGGGCTTACTCTCCCGACGGAAAGTCCATCGTGTTCTGCTCCAAGAGGACGGGCAGCCTCGAGCTTTTCATCATGAATGCCGACGGCACCGGAGCCCGACAATTGACGAACACGCCCAACTGTTACAACGGCGGCCCGTTCTTTTCGCCGGACGGCAAGCGGGTGATCTTCCGGAGCGACCGTAAAGAGAAGGACCGGCTCCAGCTTTATGTGATCAACGCCGACGGCACCGGGGAGCGTTGCGTCGCCGACAAGCCGAATTGGGTCTGCTGGGGCCCGTTCTGGCATCCGGACGGCCGCCACGTAATCTACTCGGGCGCGGACCACGGCGTGGCCGGCCGGCCCAATTACGACCTCTACTGGATCGACGTCGACAGCGGCAAGGAAACGAGAATCACGCACGCGCCCGGTGCGGACGTGCTGCCCGTATTCAATTCCGACGGCTCGAAAATGATGTGGACTTCCACCCGCGACGGCCGGCAGCCGTCGCAGCTTTACATCGCGGATTTCATCAAACCGAAAGACTGAGGCCGGCGGTCAGTTCGCGGCTTTCGACCGCGGATCGATGATGATCGGGCTGTTGTCCGGCTCCGGTTCGCGGATGCCCAGTGTCGGGCTGGCCGGCGGCAGTGGGCGATTGCCCGGAGCCGGCGCCGACGCCGCGGCTGTGGTCACACCGTCCGCCGGTTTCGTGGCGGGCTTCTCCAGCGCCATCATTCCCTGTCGGGCCACCATCAGCGCGGGCTCCATGCGGAGCGATTCCTGGTACATGGCGCGGGCTTCCGCCTTCTTTCCCTGCGACGCCAGGACGAACGCGACGTTGGCTTTCGCCTCCGCCGGGCGCGACACCTTTTGGAATGCGGCCAGAGCTTCGTCCACCTTGCCCTGCTGAGCTAGCGCGAGTCCGAGATTGGTGTTCGCCCGCGGGTGGTCGGCCTTGATGGCGACGGCCGCGCGGAACTTGGCCTCCGCTTCGGCCCAGCGACCGCGGTTGTAGTGGCAGTAACCGTAATCGTTGAGCAGGTTGGCGTCTTTGGGTGCGTGCTTCAGCGCGAGGTCGAATTCGGTGAGCGCCTTGCGCTCTTCGCCGAGTTGATCGTACAGCACGGCCAGTCGGTGATTCAGGTTCAGCTTGGGGTCCGTCTCGCGGGCCTTCTCCAGGTTGGTGATCGCGTCGCCGATGAAGCCATTCTTTTCAAGATCGGCCGCGAGGGTCATGAGGATCTCGACGGTCTCTTTGGGAGGCAGCGTCTTTTCCTTGCCCTCGGCGATGCCACCCACGGAGGTCATGGGCCGAAATGCGGTCTGAGCGGCGTTCGGCGTCAGGCATCCGACAGTAGGAGCGAGTCCTACGAGAGCGAGTGCCCAGCGGATCGGAAAGCGGCGCATGGCGAGTTCCCCCCCAGGAACGAAGACGGCGGGAGCTATACAGCCCCCGCCGCGAGAGTGTCAAGTGATATCGACCGGGTGGTCACCAGCCGCCGTAGCCACCGCCGCCGCGGCCCCAGCCGCCGCCGCCCCAGTTGCCGCCGGCATTCCAGCCGCCGTAGGCACCGCCGAAGCCGCCGCCGTAGCCGCCATAGCCACCGCCGCCGCCCCCGCCGCCTCCGCCGCCCATGCCGCCGAAGCCGTTGCCCCACATGTTGTTTCCGAAGCCGCCGCCGCGACGACCGCCGCCGCCGAAGCTGCCGAAGCCGCCGTAGCCGGACCGGTTCGCGAACATGTCCATGAACACGAACTGGTGCTCTTCGGAGTAAAGGCCCTCGGCCTGCGGGTAGGCGATCGCGACGCGTTCCTCGGCATCGCCGATGCCCTGATGTTCCAGAGCTTCGACGATCTTACGCCGCCGCTGCTCGTTGACGGCCTGATCCAGGTGCGGCTCGATCACGACCGGGAAGGGCACTTCCGGCAGGCGCCGGATGATGTTGCCGAGGTGATGCACGCCGTACGGCCCGAGGTCGAGCCCGCCCATGTACCATTCGGTGAGGTAGATGGTGAAGTCGTTGGCCTCGCCGCGATTGGCTTGTTCCTGTCGCCAGGCTTCGACGGCCGACCCGTTCGGCGCGGGCTCGGTGCCGGGGTCGCGGAGACCGCCCGGGTGCATGCCGAATCCGCGACACTTCGCGCCGAGTCCGCCTTCGCAGCACTCGTTGTTCCAGCAGCAGCCTCCGGCCAGGCCCAGTGCGAGCCAGCCGAGACGTGCAAGCCGCCGACCTGTCACCCAAATGCGTTGCGGCAGCATGGGTCGATCCTTCCCCTAGAGAGTTCCGCCGGTCCCCCCGAACCGACGTATCGATGGGCGACCGCATGGCGGATCGCCCGCGCCGGCACAGGGCCGACGGGCTTGCGTAGTCCGTTACTTGCTGCAGCCGCCGGGCGTGTCGCAGTAACCGGTCGGGCCGGCGATGAAGTTGGCTTCCATCGCGCGGTAGTTCTTGATCCGCTGCCAGTCGCTCCGGATCGGGCTGCGGAAGTCCACGTCGCGATGGCTTTCGATCCGCCCGAACAGGTAGAACTCGCAATCGGTCGGCTCGAACAGGTCCTGGCCCGGGAGCGGCAACCGGTCGCGGCAATCGAGCGGATGGACAAGCTCGGGCTGCACGAGGATGACCAATTCCTGCTCGCCGGCCGAGACCCGGCTGAAGCCGAAGAGCTGGCCGAGGATCGGAATGTCGCCGAAGAGCGGCGTCTTGTGGCTGTCGCCCGACGCGCTGTTCTGGATCAGGCCCGCCACGGCCAGGGTCTGGCCTTCCCGCATTTCCACCGTCGTGTTGACGCGCCGTTGGTTCATGTACGGGATCTGGGTGCCGCCGATGTTGGCGGTGCCCGACGCCACGTCGAGACCGGTCACGTCCGCATTGAGCACCAGGCGGATGCGGTCGCGGTCGGTGATGTACGGCGTGAAGTTAATGTCGATGCCGTAGTTCTTGAACTGGACGCCCTGCAGGCCGAAGCCGAAGCCGCCGCCGCCGCCCGCGAGGACCGGCACCGGGAACTGACCGCCAGCCTGGAAGTTGGCCGTCTGGCCGTTGATGGTCGTCAGGTTCGGCTCGGCCATGAGCTTGGCGTAATTCAGGTTTCGCAAAGCGCTGACGGCGAACTTGACCTGGCCGTTATCCAGGGCGAACGGGAGGTTGTTGAACCCGCCCACGCCCGCCGGGATGCCGGGGCACATGGGGATACAGTTGCCGTTGCCGAGGCCGGCCGCGAGGCCGATGCCACCGCCGCCAAGAATATTGTTGAACGACTGGCCGCCGGTGGCGATCAGGCCGGCGTTGCTCGCGAAGTAGGGCATGCCCTGATTGTTGATCAGCGTGAAATTCGCACCGATCGAGCGGGCAGCCGTGCGGTTGACCTCGGCGATCGTCACCCGCAGGTTGACGGTCTGCTCGCCGGGCACTTTGAGCATGTTCACGATCCAGCTCGCACCGTCAATCATGTACTCGTCGTAACCCGGGGTCACAGGCTGGCCGACGGGTTCGGTCGGGCTGTTGGGATCGCGACCGGCTTTCTGTCGGTCGGCCGGGATGTTCGCCGCGTTGGACATTCCGCGCGAGCCTGGCGACGGGGCGTTGGCCCGGATGATCTGCAGAATCTTCGTGGATTCCGCGATGTCCTTGACCTGCCCGGTGACGACCAGCTTGTCGCCGACCACGTGCAGGCAGACGACGCTATCGGGAAACGCACAGTTGATCTGATCCTGGAGCGTCTTGTAGACCCGCTCGAGGCGTTCCTTGTACGACGAGTCCGGGAGCACCCGCAGGTGCAGCGTCAGGATGTCTTCCTTGCTCGGATCCTTGGGATCGGTGAACCAGAGTGTCATCACCGTGGTGCCGACTCCACGGCCCTGCAGCGTGACCTGGTCCTTGGTCAGGAAGTTGTACTCGACAAACCCCTCGTCCGAGATCTGGAGCCGCTTCGGCGTCTCCTTGAGGATCAGCAGACGGGTCTGGTTCTGGATCAGGTCGATCGACGCCTCGGCATCAATGAACGGCCCGATGTACTTTTCGATCTTCTCGGCAGTCTTCGCGTTGGGCCGGGGAGTCTGCCCCAGGACGGGGTCGGTGGCCTTCTTCGCGAACGGGCTCGTGGTGCGGGCGCCTGCGGGCGGCGGGTCAAGCGGCTTCGGCACGGGCAGCAAAGCTTCAGGCGACTTGCCCGGCTGGCCCGGCAGGAAGATCGGTCGGCCCGTATCCGGCAACACCGGACGCGACGGCTGCTGATTGTTCGGTGGGTAAGCCTGCGGATTGGCCGGGGACTGAGCCCGCACGGTCGACAATCCAAAGGTTAACGAACCCAGTGTGACGCCCCACGTCATCCACATCCGGAGGCGACTCCGCACGGGAACCCGACTTCCTGGGCGATCCTTCCACTTGCTTGTCTGGATGGCGTCGGCACTGCGGCTCATAGCGATCCTTTCATTCGAACGGTTCAGCCGACCTCGGCAGGAAGCACGGCGTCGTTCGAATCCCCCACGTCCGCTTCAGGCTCCCGGCAGATCCGGCCTCCGCTCCTCCCCAGGAGACGGAAACCTGTCAATCCGCCGTTCGGCGACGCGACAGCCGGGCACCCTGTATCGGGTGCGCGTCCACACACGTTGCGCCGAAGATTCTGCGAACGATGGGCCGGGGGATAGCCACAGCCGGGAATTGTGTCAACCCGAGAAAATCACTTTTTCTTCCGACCGCCCGAGGCGGACGCCTTGCCGTCCCGCAATCGTCGATCCTGCTTCAGTTTGGAAAGGATCTGCTTCCAGACATCGTCGACCTCGGGAACGTCGGAGCCGCGAGCCCAGGCGTCGCGGGCCCGGCCCAGGATGGCGAGATAATCCGCGTCCGGTCGCTCGTCTGCCGGCGGCGCGGGTGTCCGTTCGACGACGTGCCGGCCGTCCAGTGACGGCAAGGGGACAGGCCGGCCGTCGAGGGCCTCATTGCCCAGGCGATCAGCCTCAGCATTCTCCGCCCGCGGGACATGGGTGAAGCTCACGTGGTCGAACTGGCTTACGAGGTCCCGGGCCTCCTCATACAGCGGCAAAATGTCCGGGTGGCGGACCTTGTATTCGCCGCGCATCTGCTTGACCATCAGTTCGCTGTCGCTGTGCAGATGCACGCGGCGGGACTGCAACTTCCGGCAGCATTCCAACGCGCGGATCATCGCCGTGTACTCGGCCACGTTATTCGTGGTCTTTCCGATCGGCTCGCTGAACTCGAGGACCTGTACGTCGTCGACGAGCACGACGAACGCGGCCGCGGCCGGGCCCGGGTTGCCCCGCGACGCGCCGTCGGTATACACCGTCACTTCATGAGCGATCATGCGGAAAGAACTCCGTGCGGATACAAAGGCCAGATGCTAATTAGAAAAAGGCGAGGCGTCAATCATAGTGGTCAATAATCGTTGCCTGACTCTGGATACGACTCTTCCCAGTTCCGTCCTCGAATTGTGGACCGGATCGGTACGGACTCATTGGGAGGAGTTCCCGCCCGCCCGCCACGCTCAGGGGTTGATCCCTGCGTTGAAACGCGTCCTGGAGGTGACCGGAATTTCGTGGGGCGACATCAATCTGTTTATCGTCAACACGGGCCCGGGGAGCTTTACGGGCGTCCGCGTGGCACTGGCAGCCATCAAGGGAATTGCGTTTGTTGGTGGTCAGCCAGTCATCGGTATCGACCAGTTCGACGCATTCGCGGCAGGCACGGCGGAGCCGTGGGATCGGCTCGACGTCGTGGTTGACGGTCAGCTCAACACTGTATCTGTCGTCCGATTTGAGCGTCTGACTGGCAGGACTACTCCGCGAACCGTCCACCGGGACAAATTGACCGACTTGCTCGATTCAGACGTGCCCTGGGTCAGCCCCAGCGAGAGGTTGCCTGCAGTAAGTGGTTATCGACGACTCCGGGCCAGTGCCGCACTCTTTGAGGCGGCACGGCCGAGGATGAGCGAAGGTCGCTACGATGATCTCTTCGCTCTGGAGCCGAACTACGTCCGCCCCAGTTCGGCGGAGGAGAAGTGGGACGCCCGACCGGTCAGCGGATGATCCGCGTGGGCACGGTCTGGGCCGGAGGCACGGCCGTTAGTTTCTCGATCGGCGGCGCGCCCACGGCCGGCCCGCTCGGCATCGGCGCGGGAACAGTGCCTGGAGTTCCCGGGTAAACCGGTACGCCGCCCGGAGCAACCGCGCCCCCACCACAAGACGGACACCCGCCGACTGCTGTCCCGCCGTAGTAGGCCGCGCCAGTGTAGACCCCGACACCACCACAGGCGTCGCAACCTCGGCCGCCGCACTTGCCAAAAAGGCAAGGCCGGTTGAACAGCCGTTCGCCGCACGGACTCAAGTGGCAGCAACAGCCGCTGAGCCAGGGCAGCACAAGGAGTGAAGCAATCGTCAGCCAGCGGCGCATTGGTGAGGCCTCCTGAAGAGAAGCCTCGGGCCGAGGCTCCGCTCAAGTATGCGCCGACGAGAAAGTCGATCAACAAAAACTCTACAACCCGGGTGAACTCTTTAAGAAAACGGTGCTAATCGCGCAGCAGGTAATCGGAGCGCGAATCGGGCAATCCCGGGAAAGTCTCCGGGTCGGGCAAAAACTGCCGGGGGCCGAGCGACATTGTAATAAAAGACGCCGGCCGCACCCGTCACCCTTGCGGGCGACAGTCGCGGCCGGCGTACCCCCCCATACTTCTTCAGACGCGAACTTAGAAGCCGCCTGCCGGCAACGGCGAGGTCGGCGCGGGCGGCGGGACATTGGCAGGCCCCGTCGGGGCCGTCGTTCCGTACGGTCCTGGGGCACCGATCACCGGGCCCGGCGGGCAGCACGGTTCCGGTGCCGGGGCACAGCTCGCGCTGGTGCTGGGCCGAAAACAGCTATTCCCGCAACTACTCTTGCATCCGACGGTCGCACCGGCCAGCAGGCCAGTCAACCCAAGCACCATCGCGATTCGGTTCATGACTCCCCCTCCCAGAGGACCCATTCATTGAACCCGATCCATTTCCGAATTCAGAGATGAACTTGAGCAATTCCGCCGACAAAACTCAAGTATGGGTTCCGGTTCGTTCCATCGCCCGGATCGGGGGAATCGGGCAGCCCGGGTAATCCGGGGTCAGTTTTACGGCGACAGTTTCCTTCGCCTTATTGGACAGGCCGCCGAATGCGACTTACTGTTGAGGCGGGTCGGTCTGCGCCCGCACCGTCAGCCGTCGCCCACCCCATCTGGTACGTGCCATGAGCTGGCTCCGCGAACCCGACGCCGAACCGATCCCCGGTTATCGACTCATCGAGCCGCTCGGTTCCGGCGGATTCGGCGAAGTCTGGAAGTGCGTCGCGCCCGGCGGCCTGCTCAAGGCCATCAAATTC
>JAIBBI010000207.1 GCA_019694755.1 Gemmataceae bacterium | reverse complement strand
GAAGCTCGCCATCGAGATGGCACAAGCCGACGCCGTGCGCGCCGAGGCCGGCCGCGATGCGGCCGTGGCCGCGCTCCAGCGGGCCCGTGACCCCGCGGGGCAGATCCAACCCGTCGGCCACGTCGACGCGGCAGAGTATCAGCGGCGGTCGGCCGAGGCCGTGCTGCGGATGGCGCAGGCCAAGGTCCGCGAATCGCAGACGGCCGGTCAACTTGCGGAGTTGGCCCTCGATCAGATGATTCTGCGTGCGCCGGTCACGGGAATAGTGACCGAGAAGCGAGTGACCGTCGGCCAGATGGTCGGCCCGGCCGGGCCTGCATTGTTCACGGTCGCGCCCGAGTTGGAGTACGTGCAACTGGTCGCGCTCGTGGCCGAGGTGGACATCGGGCGGGTGCGGGTCGGCCAATCGGTGAATGTCACAGTCAACGCCTGGCCCGACGACACATTTCTGGGGAGGGTCGCGCGGATCGGACTCGCGCCCTTTCCGACCCCGGGTGCGGTGCAATTCCCCGTGACCATCGATCTCGCGAACGTGAAGGACGCGAACTCCCGCGAGTGGAAACTGCGGACGGGCATGTCGGCGTCGGCCGAGATGGTGGTGCGAAAACACGACAACGTCTGGCGACTGCCTGCGGCGGCGGCCGGCGTGACCTTCGACGAATCGCGGCTCTCCGAGCCCGCCAAGCGCAAGCTCGCCCGACTCGCCGCGCGGACAGACCGTGCCGACTGGCAGCGCGTCTGGCTGATGACGCCGGACCGCGGCCCCTGGCCCGTGATCGTCCGCGTCGGCGGTCGCAACTCGGCCGGTGATTCCGGTATTCAGGACGCGCAGTGGATCGAAGTGCTGGCGTGGGACCCCGAGGAGTCGGCTCCCGCCCCGGGCGGGACTGTGCCGCAGGTCATCGTCGGTGTGCCCGAGAGCGCGAAGGCCGCCAAACCCGCCCTCAAGTTCTTCTGACCATGACGCTCATCGCGGTTGACAGGTTGTCCAAGCATTATTCCGGCGTCGCCGCCCTGCAGGGTGTGTCACTCCAAGTCGCGGCCGGGGAGTTTCTCGCGCTCGTCGGCCCCAGCGGGTCCGGCAAGTCGACGCTCATGAACCTGCTCGGGCTGCTCGACGCGCCGACCTCCGGCACCTATCTCCTGGCCGGCGAAGACGTCAGCCGGCTGTCTCCCGCCCGCCGGGCAGCCGTCCGGAATCGTCGCATCGGATTCGTCTTCCAGGGCTTCCACCTACTCCCGCGACTGACGGCACGACAGAACGTCGAGCTGCCCCTGATCTATGCAGGGATCGGATTCCGTGCCCGTAGCCAGCGGGCAGACCAACTACTCGAGCGTTTCGGACTCCGCGATCGTGCGTCACACTTGCCCGCGGAACTCTCCGGCGGCCAGCAGCAGCGCGTCGCCATCGCCCGCGCGCTCGCGCTGGAGCCGCCCCTCATCCTCGCGGACGAGCCGACCGGCAATCTCGACTCGGCCACCGGGGCCGGCGTACTCGCCGAGTTCCGCCGGCTGCACCGCGACCACGGGCTGACTGTGATCCTCGTGACGCACGACCGCGACATCGCGGCCGGCGCGGATCGCCGGGTCACGCTCTCTGACGGGCGGATCGTCGCAGATGAATCGACCGTCGAACTGCGGAGGGCGGCATGACCCTGACCGCCTCGCTGGGAATGGCACTCTCGGCCCTGAAAGCCCATGCCGGGCGGAGCCTGCTCACCAGCCTGGGTATCGTGATCGGCATCGCGGCAGTCATCGCGCTGGTGGCGGCCGGTGACGGGGCGCGGGAGAAACTCGACGAGCGGCTCGCCAGCCTGGGCAAGACGATGATCCTTGTCCGGGCGGGCGTTCGTACCGATCAGGGCGCGATCGCGGACTTCACGCCGCTGAACCCCGGCGACGTCGCCGCCATCCGCCGGGCTGCCGGACCGCTAGTCACTTCGGTCGCCGAGGTGCAGATGACCAACAAGCTGGCCGTGACCCGACACGGCACCTGGCCGGTGATGGTGGTCGGGTCGACACCGGAAGTGCAGACGATCCGCAACTGGCAGGTGGCCCGCGGCCGATTCTACAACGCCGACGACATGCGGAGCGGCGCGGCCGTGTGTTTGCTGGGCCAGACCGTGCGCGACAAGTTGTTTCCCCAAGGTGCGGAGGTCGTGGGACAGACGATCCGGATCGCGGGGCAACAGTTCCGTGTGATCGGCGTCGCGGCGGCGAAAGGTCGCTCGGCCACCGGCGCGGATCAGGACGATCAGGTGTTCATGCCCATCACAACCGTCCAGAAGAAGCTCGCCGGCGAAGAGAAGGTGAACCTCATCCTGGTGTCGGCCCGCGACGAGGCCGCTCTGAAGCCCGCTCAGGAGGCGATACGCAATGCTATGCGTGTCCGGCACCGGCTGAAGCCCGGCGACCCGGCCGACTTCGACGTGAGCAGCGTACAGGAACTCTCCGAGCTGGCCGTGGTCGTCACCGCGACGCTTCAGGGACTCTCGGCGGTCATCGCGTCGATCTCGCTTCTGGTCGGCGGCGTGGGCGTGATGAACATCATGCTCGTGAGCGTGACGGAGCGCACCCGGGAGATCGGTCTGCGCATGGCGCTGGGCGCGCCGGCCAGCGCGGTGCTCGCACAGTTCCTGCTCGAGGCGGTGTTTCTGACGCTCGTCGGCGGGGTGATCGGGCTCGCGCTGGGGCTGGTCTTCGCCGGCGGCATGGCGAACGCGTTGGGCTGGCCACTAGTGATCCGCCCGGCCGGCGTGGTGGCCGCGTGTGCGACGGCCGCCTCCGTGGGGCTCTTCTTCGGGTTCTACCCGGCGTGGCGCGCAAGTCGACTCAACCCCATCGCGGCGTTGCGACACGAATAGGGTTGAGCCGGGGCTAGCAAAAAAAGGGCGCCGGCCCGCCCCCGGGAACGGGGCGAGCCGGTGCGACCGGGCGAACGGTCGCTGATCTCCGAAAAATGTCTCTATCTCCAAAGAGCGAGACTCGCGCACCGGATCGGACAGGGAAATCCCGATCCCGACGAATTTTCTGAATGGCCCGGCGGTGCTACCACGGGCGACACCGGTTCCGCGGGCCCGACGAGCGGACGGCCGGTTAGGCGATCAACCGTCGGAAGGGAGTCCGAAATGTCGATAGTAAAGTGCTTTCTGGCCGAGTTTATCGGCACGTTCTGGCTGGTGTTCGGGGGGTGCGGCAGCGCGGTGCTGGCCGCCCAGTTTGCGACGGGGCCCAGCACGCATCCGGTGCAGTTGGGGATCGGATTTCTTGGAGTGGCATTTGCGTTCGGCCTGACGGTGCTGACGATGGCGTATGCCGTCGGCCACATCTCGGGCGGGCACTTCAACCCGGCCGTGACCATCGGTCTGGTGTTCGGCCGGCGAGCTAATCCCGCCGTGCTCGTGCCGTATGTCGCCGCTCAGGTGCTCGGCGGGATTGCCGGCGCTGCCGCGCTCTTCGTCATCGCTTCGGGCAAGACGCCCAGCTTTGAAGTCGGCGGCTTCGCGTGCAACGGCTTCGACGAGCATTCGCCGGGCGGCTACAGCATGATCTCCGCGTTTGTCGCCGAGTTCATCCTGACGGCCGCGTTCCTCATCATCATCATGGGCGCGACCGACAAGCGGGCTCCCGCGGGCTTCGCACCGATCGCCATCGGCCTGGGCCTGACGCTGATCCACCTCATCGGAATCCCGGTGACGAATCTCTCGGTGAACCCGGCCCGCAGCACCGGCCCGGCCATGTTCGTGCGCGATTGGGCGTTCATGCAGTTGTGGCTGTTCTGGCTCGCACCGATCTGCGGCGGAATCACCGGAGCGATCCTGTATCAGCTCATGGCACCCGCGGAAGAGGCGTAAACTGCGTCGAATCCGGGTCGCCGGCCTTTTTCCCTGCTCCCCGTGCTCAGTGGATCGGGGAACGGTCGCCGACCCGGTTTTGGCGACCGCTTGTTGCACGGGCCGGCCTTCCCCGCGCCGGCCTGCTGAATCGGGTGGTTGTCATGGCGACGCGGCGTATCTGGTCCCGGCTTTTCGGGCGAACCTGGTCCTTCCATTCCCGCAAGCCCCGGCGCGTTGCCCCGCGAACAAGGTTGTTTGCCGCGGCCCTCGAAGCCCGCGAGGTCCCGGCCGTCTACACGGTGACGAGTCTTGGCGACAGCGGCCTGAATACGCTTCGCAACGCTATCAATTCGGCGAACACCTCGGTCGGTGCCGACACGATCAACATCACCGTGTCCGGCACGATCACCCTGACCACGGGCAGTCTCGACATCACGGATGCCGTGACCATCGTCGGGCCCGGCGTATCGCAATTGACGATCAAGAACGGCGCGACCGACCGCATCTTCAACACCTCGGGTGCGGCCGCCAAGTCGGCTATTTCACTCTCGGGTATGACCATCACCGGCGGCAAGCCGGCCGGCGGAGGCGGCGGTATCTTCGTCAACGACGAAGCCCTGACACTCAACAACTGCAAGGTCAGTGGCAACGTCTCGCAGGCTGACGGCGGAGCGATCCTCGTCGGCGGCCTCGGCTCACTGACGCTCGGCAATTGCACCATCACCGGCAACACGGCCAACGGCGCAAACAGCGAGGGCGGCGGGCTGGCGTTCTCCGATGCCGCCAACGTCGTCATCAGCCAGTCGCTCATCTCCGGCAATATCGCTGGCAGCGACGGCGGCGGCATCTACTTCTTCAAGAACGGCACCCTGCTCATGGATGCCTCGGCCGTCATCAACAACGAGACGGCCGGCGACGGTGCGGGCATCTATGCCTTCGGCGCGTCATTCACCGGCAACATTTACAACACCACGATCTCCGGGAACACGACCTCCGCGGCCGGGCACTCGGGCGGCGGCATCATGCTGAAAGGCCTGGCTACGCTCAACCTGAAGAACTCGACTGTCGTCGAGAACACCGCGACCACCGCGGGCGGTGGCGCGGCCGTCGTCTCCGGCACGCTGAACCTCGACAGCACCGTAGTCGCCAGCAACAAAGCAACCACCGGCGCGGAAATCAGCGGAACTGTCAATTCGGCCAAAAGCTTCATCGGCGTGACGACTGGAGCGACCGTCGTCGGCACGGCCCTGACCGGTAATCCGCAACTGAGCCTGCTCGGCTTCTGGGGCGGGCCTCAGCCGGGCTACAAGCCGCTGGTCGGCAGCCCCCTGATCAACGCGGGGGCCAACCCCGCCGGCCTGGCGTTCGACCAACGTGGCGTGTCGCGGACGATCGGCGCGGGCACCGACATCGGCTCCATCGAGTTCTCGGATACGTTGTATGTCACGAACACGTCCGACAGCGGCGCGGGCTCGCTGCGTCGGGCGGTCGACGATTCCAACATCGACAGCAGCATCGACACCATCACTTTCGACCCCACGCTGTTCGCGACGCCGCAGAAGCTCAGCCTGTTCAGCGAAATCGACGTGACCGATTCGGTCGTGGTGCAGGGGCCGGGCAACGTGACGGTCAATGCCGTGGGCGTCGGCCGGCACTTCAATATCGACGGAGCGAACAAGCTCGACGTCACCCTCTCCGGGATGACGCTGTTCAATGGCAAGGTAGCCTCGGGCAACGGCGGAGCGGTCCGCATTGCCGACGAGAACGTGACGCTGAGCCAGATGACGCTGATCGGCAACTCGGCCCCGGCCGGGGCCGGCGGCGCGATCGCGGTCGAGTCGTCGCTCGGGAAGTTGCAACTCGACGACTGCGTGTCCTCCGGCAACTCGGCCGGGCAGAACGGCGGC
>JAIBBI010000057.1 GCA_019694755.1 Gemmataceae bacterium | reverse complement strand
ACAACATCGAGACTGGCCCGAACGTCGCGAGCAACAAGGAGCCGCCGTTCAACGTGATGATCGTCTCCGAGACGGAACTGCTCGTCGAGGTGGCCCGCGACGAAGAGGCCCAGCACGTCAAGGCCGACGACGCGGTCGCCCGACTCCGCGAGGTCCGCGCCAAGCTCGACACCGTGGCCGGCGAACTGCCGAAAGCCGAGCCGGCGCAACTGCCCACGTTCGTGCAGCGGGCGGTCGAGATGAACGAGTCGACCGTGAAGGCCCGCGACATCATCCAGGAAGTCTCTTCCGAATACTCGCGGATCCTGCGCGAGCTGGAGCTGAACCGGGTGAGCGGCAAGTTCATCGAGAAGGTGAAGGGCGAGATCTGCCTGCCGCTCGAGGGCATCCTGAAGGGCGAATTCGTGGCCGCGGAGGATGCCCTGGAGAAGTACCAGAAGGAACTTGAGGCCGGACGGAAGCCCGACGCCGGGCCGGTGCGGGCCGCGCTCGACCGATTGATCGCCCGGCTGGAGAAGGTGATGGCGGCGATGGGCGAGATGGCCACGCTCAACAAGCTGATCACCACGCTGCAGGAGATCGAGAAGGCCCAGGAGCAGGCGATCGGCGCGAAGCTGCGGGAGCTTCAGCGGTTGCAACGCGAGAAGCTGATCCGCGATCTGGATAAGCTCAAAGGGATCGAGTAACCCCCGCCCGGCCGGTTCGTTAGAATGATTTCGCCCCGGCCCGGACCACGGTCGCGCGTGACGGAACAGATTACAGTCGAGTGCCCCGAATGCGGAGCGAGCTACCGGCTGAAGCCGGAGCTGGCCGGGCGCAAGATGCGCTGCACGCAATCGACGTGCCGGGCGGTCATCGCCGTGCCCGCCGGCATCGCGGAACCCGTCGCGGCCGGCGCACCGGCCCCTGTCTTTGATTGGCGCACCGCGCCGCCGCCCGCGCCGGGCGAGCCTGCCACCCCGTCGCCGCCTCCCGTCAAATCTTCTGTGCAGACCGCCGCTCCGAGCCCGCCCGCCCCCGCCTGGCTGCCGGAGCCCGCGCCGCCGCGCTCGTTCCGCAAGTGGATCGTCGCGGGGCTCGCGCTGTTCGTTGGGGCGGCGGCGCTGGCCGGCGTCGCCGTGCTCATCCGCACATACACGCAAGCCGAGGAACGCCTCTCGGCCCAGGCCCAGAAGGCGTTCTCCGACGGCGAGTTCGGCAAGGCCGCAGACCTGTACGGCGGGCTCGTCGCCGACTTCCCGCGCTCCGCCCGGGCCGGCGAGTTCCGCTTCCGATCCGACCTCTCGAAAGCCCGTCGCCTAGCCGGCCTCGTTCCGCCCGCGCCGACCGACGCGCTGGCCGCCCTCGAGTCGTTCATCGCCGCCCAGGCGAGCAACCCGCTTTTAAGCCAACACCGCGTCGACGTGTTCACGGCCGCGACCAAGACGGCGGGCGACTTCGTGGCCGAGGGGCTCGACCGCCTGCCCGCCGACGTGCCGGGCGCGGACACCCGGCTCACCGACGCTCGGCGGACGCTCGCGCTCGCCGAGAAGTACAGCCCCGCCGACGCCGACACTGCCGCGACCCGCCAGCGGATCGACGCGCTGGCCGCCGGGATCAGCCGCGAGCGGAACCGGGCGACCGCCCGTGCGGAAATCGTCCGCCTACTCGGCCTGGCCCGCCCCGACCTCGACGCGGCCCGCGAACTGATGCGGCGGGCCGGCTTCAACGACGATGCGGAGCTGCGCTCCGCATGGACCGCGGCCGAGGGCCGGCTGCGCGGCCTTGTGGAGTACAAAGCCGACCCGAAGAAGCCGCTGTCCGGCGGACCGATCACGCCGAAGGGCCCGCTGCCCGCGCCGGCCGCGACGGCCGCCGGCCCGCGGACGCCCGTGCTGGCCCGCGGGCTGCTCGCCGCGCTCGACAGCCGGACGGGCCGCGTGGCTTGGGCCGACCGCGTGGGCATCGACGCCGTCGGGCCCGTGATCCCGCTCTCGGCCGACCGCTGGCTCATCGTCACCGATCCGCCTGCGCTCGAATTGCGCGACGTGTCGACAGGTCATAAGATCTGGACATTACCGCTCGACGCCCGGGCACTCGGCCCGCCGGTGCTGATGAACGGCCGGGCGTATCTCGCGCTGGGTGGACCGGTCGGCACGGTCTGGGAAGTCGACGCAACCACCGGCGAGCGCGTCGGCCTGTTCACCATGGGCGGACCGCTGGCGGCGGGTGTGGCCGTGCATCCGACCCGACCCCGGCTATTCGTCCCGGCGGCGGCCCAGCAGACTTACGTACTCGATTTCGCGCCGGAAGACGGTGGCGGCCCCCGCTGCATCGCGACCGTGGCGACCGGACACTCGGCCGGGTCGCTGCGCCGGCCGCCGCAGGCGTTCTCCCTGCCTGACGGCGGCCTCGCGCTCGAAGTCGAGACCACCGGCGACCTCGGCAGCACGTTGCTGGAATTGCTCCGCCTGCCCGAGAACCCGGCCGCGACGGCCGCGTTGCTCGACCGCGTACGCGTGCCTGGCACCTCGACATTCGGCTCGGCCCGGCAGAACGACCGCCTGGCCGTCGCCGGCGACCGCGGCGCGATCTCGGTTTGGGGGCTGCGGCTGCCCGGTGCGGCCGACCCTCCGCTTTACCCCGTCCTCGAAGAACCCGCCGGGGTCGGCCCGGTGCTCGCTTCCTTCCTGTTCTGGCACCGTGATTCGATCATCGCGCTGACCAATGGCCGACTCCGGCAATGGCGGCCCGTGGTCGACCGCGCCAAGGGGCCTCGCCTTTCAACGGGCTGGTCACTTACCGAACCGCTCGGCTCGGCGGCCGGCCCGCCGACCGTCGCCGACGGCGTGGTCACCGCGGTGACATTCCGCACGGAGACTAATCAAACGCTGGTGACGAGCGTCGTCGCGGATACCGGCGAAGTCCTCTGGCAGCGGACGCTCGGCTTCGCGGCCGACGACTTCGCCGCGCTCGACGGGCGGATCGTCCTCGTCGACCCGCGCGGCGTCGTCACAGTGAT
The DNA here is from genome assembly GCA_019694755.1 of Gemmataceae bacterium. GTDB lineage: Bacteria > Planctomycetota > Planctomycetia > Gemmatales > Gemmataceae > JAIBBI01. The sequence continues at coordinate 25,665 of JAIBBI010000057.1, read as the reverse complement.
CGACAATGATCCGGCCGGGAGCAACGGATGGCAGTTTGTCGGCCGGGAGTTGGCCGGCAGTGTGAGCGGCCTCGTCCGCCCGGCCACCGTCAGCCCCGGCACGGTCGTTGCACCGACGGCCGACGGTGTGTTGCTCCGCCGCCTGGCCCCGGACGGTAACGTGAACGATCAGCGCATCACGCTGTCTTCGCCGCTGGCGGGTCGGGCTGCCGTATTGCCGGATGCCGCCGTTCTGCCTTTAGCCAATGGTCGGCTCGTGCGTGTCTCGCGATCCGGCAATGCATTGACGCAGGGACCCACCTGGCGGCCGTCGGGCGCGAATCCCGAGAACCCCGGCTCCGTGATTCCCTGGCAAGGCGATATGTTCCTCGTTCACGACGGCAGCCGGCGGATCACGCTGCTCCGCTGGGGCGAAACCGGCGACTACGATTTGCGGACGGCGACGGCTCATGAGCGGCCGCGGCGACTCGTCGCGCCGCCGTGCGCGCGGCCCGGGCCCGCGCCCCGAGCGGCCGTCGCCGACGCCAGCGGCATCGTCGTCGTCTTGCGCGGCGACCGACTCGAAGTGCAGCGTTCGTGGAAGCTCGGCGAGGAACTGGCGATCGCCGCCGGGCCGGTCGCGCTCGGCGACCTCGTCGGCGTCGTCCGCGGACGACGCGAACTCGTTGCCCTGCACCCGGACCGGCCCGAGCCCGCCTGGCGCTTCACCCCGCCCAACGCGGATCTCGTGGGCTCGCCGCATCTCGCCGCCGGGGCGATCGCCGTGGCCGACAGCATGGGCCGGCTCTGGCTGCTCGACCCGGCCACCGGCAAAGCCCGCCGGCACGACCTGCCCGCGCCGCTCGTAGCGGCCGCGGGGCCGGTGCCTTTCGGCACGGATCGACTCCTCGTATTCCTCGTCGACGGCTCGGCCTGCGTTGTCCCGGTCGCGGATTTTGCGGCCAAGTAACGGGCAACCGCCCGGCTTGGCCGGTTGCGGGGCCCCGGCCCACTCCGCATAACAACTCCATGGCGTCGCGCACTCCCGAAACTCCCGCCCCGGACGAGCCACTGCGTGTGCTCGTGATCGACGACGAAGCCGCCCATGCGGCCACCGTCGCCGATGTCCTCGAAGCCGTCGGCTATTCCTGCACCGTTGCCACCAGCGGCGCGGAGGGAGCCCGGCTCATCGATAAAGACGACTTCGACGTCGTGCTCACCGACCTGAAGATGGGCGACCTCGACGGCCTGAGCATCGTGCGGAAAGTCCGCGAACGCCTGCCCGAAGCCGAGGTCGAGGTGATGACCGGCTACGGCGACGTGAAGACCGCCGTCGAAGCTCTGAAGCTCGGCGCGGCCCACTACCTGCTCAAGCCGCTCGACATGGGGGAACTTCGATCGATCGTCGGGCGGTCGGCCGAACGCGTGCAACTGGCCCGCGATAACCGCGAACTCCGCCGGCAACTCGAAGAGCGGTTCGGCTTCGAGGGGCTTGTCGGCAACGCGCCACGCATGCAGGAAGTACTCGCCCGGCTCCGGGCCGTGTCCACGTCAAGTGCTCGCGTGCTCATCAACGGCGAGACCGGCACCGGGAAGGAACTTGTCGCCAAGGCGATTCACATGAATTCGCCGCGCAAGTCCAAGCCGTTCGTCGCCATGAATTGCACCGCCCTCAACGAAAACCTGCTCGACGACGAACTGTTCGGCCACGAGGCCGGTTCGTTCACCGGCGGCGACCGGATGCGCAAGGGCCGATTCGAGCACGCGAACGGCGGCACGTTGTTCCTCGACGAAGTCGGTGACATGCCGTCGATGTTGCAGGCCAAGCTGCTCCGCGTGCTCGAAAACGACGAGGTGTTCCGCATCGGGGCCAACGAGCCGATCAAGGTCAACGTCCGCGTACTGTCGGCGACGCACCGCGACCTCGAGGCCGAAGTAAAGGCCGGGCGATTCCGCCAGGACCTGTATCACCGGCTCAAGGTCGTGTCCGTAACGCTGCCGCCCCTGCGCGAGCGCCGCGAAGACATCCCGCTGCTCACGGCCCACTTCGTCCGCGAGTTCTCGGCCCGGCACGGGAAGAAGGTGGCCACGGTCAGCGACATCGTCCGCAAGGCGTTTCACGATTACGCATGGCCGGGCAACGTCCGCGAACTGCGCAATACCGTCGAGAGTATGGTGGTGCTCGACCGCGACGGCGTGCTGGGGCCGGACGACCTCGAAGACGGCGCGATCCTGGCCGCGGCGCGGACCGCGCCCGCAGCAGGCTCGTCTGGGACCGACGCGCTGATCGGCCGGCCGCTCGCCGAGGTGGAGCGGCACTACATGGAGAAAGCCCTCGAGCACACCGGCGGCAAACGCGAAGAGGCAGCCGCGCTGCTCGGCATCGGCGAGCGGACGCTCTACCGCAGCATCCAGGAGTGGAAGGTGCAGGACCAGGTCCGCGCCGCCCTCACGGAACACGGGACCATCGACGCGGCCGCGAAGTCGCTCGGCACCACCGGCGATTCGCTGGCCAAGAAGATCAAGAAGTGGGGCTGGACCTGATTCGGGTCACATCGAGTCGCCCGGCTCGTGGGCCGGGAGCGGGTTTTTCGCGATCATCCATTCGACAACCGGCTCGCCGCCAAGCAGGTGTTCTTCCACGAGCCGGGGCACGCGGTCGGCCGTGATGCCGCCGTACCACGTCCCCTCGGGATACACCACCGCCACCGGGCCGTGCCCGCAGACACGCAGGCAGGCGGCCTTCGTCCGGTAGCACACGCCGGCGGTGTCGTGCTGGAGCAACTCGCGCTTAAGCGTTTCCCAAGCCTCGTTACCTTCGGACCCGGTGCAGCACTTGGTGCCGGCACACAACAGGATGTGCCGGCGGTAGCCGCCGATGCCGAGGCGTTCGACCGTCGCGGGCAGGTCGAACTCGGCGGGCTCTTGAGACATGCGTCGCTCCGCCCCGAGGGCGTCAGTCTTCCATGACTTCCTTGGTCTTCTTGTCGGCCAGATCCTGGACCTTGGCCTCGTAGACTTTGAGCAGGTCCTGGACCTTCTCGTGGCCCTGGTCGCGCTCGTCCTCGGTCATGGTCTTGGACTTCTCGGCCGTGTCGTAGTGCTTGTTGGCGTCGCGGCGGATGTTCCGGCAGGCCACCTTCGCCTCTTCGGCCAGCTTCTTGATCAGCGTCGACATCTTCTTGCGCTGGTCGCCGGACATCGCCGGGATCTGCAGGCGGATCACCTTGCCGTCGTTATTCGGCGCGAGCCCGAGGTCGCTGGCGCGGATCGCCTTCTCGATCTCCTTGAGCGCGCCCACGTCGAACGGCCGGATCACCAGTTGTTGCGGCTCGGGCGTCGAGACTTGGCCGAGCTGCTTGATCGGCGTCGGCGAGCCGTAATACTCGACGCGGATCGCGTCGAGCAGCGCGGGGGAGGCCCGGCCCGTGCGCAGGCCGCGCAACTCGTTGCGGAAGACCTCGGTGGCCTTCTCCATCCGCTCTTCGGCGTCTTTCAGAATTTGTGCGTTGTTCATGGGTGTCACTCACTGACGAAGGTACCGATCGGCTGCCCGGCGATGGCCCGCTCGATGTTCCCGTCGCGCTTGAAGTTGAAGACCAGGATGGGCAGCTTGCCCTCGCGGCACATGTCGATCGCCGACATGTCCATCACCCGCAGGTTGTCGCGGAAGACCTGATCGTAATTGAGCTTCTCGTACCGCACCGCGTGCGGGTTGATCTCGGGGTCCGCGCTGTACACGCCGTCGACGCGGGTCGCCTTCAGCAGGATGTCGCAGCCCAGTTCGCGCGACCGCAGTGCCGCGGCCGTGTCGGTGGTCACGAACGGGTTGCCCGTGCCGCCGGCCAGGATCACGATCCGGTTCTTTTCCAGGTGGCGGATGCAGCGCCGGCGGATGTACGGCTCGGCGATTGCCTCCATCCGGCTCGCGGTGGTGAGCCGGGTCTGGCAGTTCAGGCTTTCGAGAGCGTCCTGCAAAGCCAGCCCGTTCATCACGGTGGCCAGCATGCCCATGTAGTGGGCCGTGGATTCCTTGATGACGCCCTCGCCCCCGGCCGAGAACTGGGTGCCGCGGAGCAGGTTGCCCCCGCCCACGACGATGGCAAGCTGAACGCCGCGATCGACGACTCGCTTGGCCTGCCGGGCGACGTTGAGCGTCTCGTCAACGGAAATACCGCTTTTGGACCCGTGGCCGAGGCTTTCGCCCGAGAGCTTCAGGAGGACGCGGCGGTATTTCGGTGCGAGAGAGTCGTCCATTGCGCAGGTTTTCCCCGGTCCGGGCTTTCGGTCGGTATAGCGAAGCCTCCCCGCGCAGACAACGACCCGGGTCGGCAGGCCGGCCCGGGTCGCGCGGAGTTATCGGAATTGGTCAGGCCGTCTTGCGGAGCTTCCGGCGAATCAGGCCGCCCACGCCGAACGCGCCGGCGGCAATGCCGAGGACCGTGGCGGGTTCCGGCACGGGAGCCAGCGATACGCCGCGGAACACGGTATTCACCGGGGCCGTGGCGAGCGTGATCATGGTGCCGAAGGTGTTCGATGCCATGTCATCGGTGACCATGACGAGCGAGTTCGCAGAGCCAGAAGCGGTCGTCGCCCAGATGGTAGTTGTGTTAGTGGCGGCGTCTACGCTCGCCGTCAAGCCGCGCATGCCAACGGTTCCCAAGGTGATTGTTGCACCGATGCTGGTTGACCATGTGGTGCCATCGTAGGTCCAGCGCTGGATGCCGCCGCCGCTGCCCGAAGATCGGTCGTCGGCAACGTACATGGTGTTGAACCCGGTGCCATTCCAGTTGTTGACGTTGTTGGAGTTGGTCGCCATGAAGAAGGCGTATGGGCTGGGAGTGCCGGTCCCGGAGGTACCTGTTCCTGGAAGCAGAGTTGTAGTAACGGACCCAGTCGGCAGCGAACCTACGGACCCTACGAGACTAATGCCAATTCCGGGAGTACCTGCCGAAGAAGAAACGAAAAGCGAGTTGTTGAAAATCCCGAGGGCTCGATTGTTTCCAGCCGTTATGGCCGTGGTCGTCGTCACAGAGCCGGTATTGGACTTTAGCAGAATATTGCCATTAGAGCTGACGTACATGTCGCCTGTACCGGAAGCGGCAACGACAGATCGGATGTTAGATGACGGGCCATCAGAAAACCCGTTGCTTGAATTGAGCGTCGAGCCGTTGATCAGCCCGAATGAGCGATTGACTGTCCCAGGCGCACTCGTGGTGACCGTCGCACCGAGCGCCGCATTGTATCCGCCGACAATCAACCCAAGTCCGTCAGTTGTCCGCGAAAAGAACCCTTCCGATGTGGCAGTACCCGAACCAGTGATGGCCAGACCTCCGACAGTCGTCGGCAATGCGATAGAGAGATTTCCCCCCGCGGTGTTCACAGGCAGAGCCTGCGCTGCTGTCGATGGCAGGAACTGGTCGAGAAAAATCGGTGTGGCAGTGCCAGCCAAGGCTGCGGCGCCTGCGCCGTAGTTGGCGTCGCCGTTCATGCGCTGGACGATGACATTGCCCTGCGTGAACGTGAATGGCTGAGCCTGGGCGGCGGTCGTCGCCAGACCGGCGATGACGACTGCGAGGGTGCCCCGCATCGCTGTTGTCCATTTCTTCAGCATGTCGATCTCCGTCGTGGTCCGCTGCTAGTCAGGTTGCGAGTCTTTCGGGCGCGACTCGGAGCTTCATTTCAGCCAGCCGGCCCGCGAAAGGCCGAGTGTGCGCGGTAATCTCTATGGCTTTTCCGCTTCTGAACGGTTTTACCATAGTCTCCGCGCAATTGACTTCCGTATTGTGGAACATTCACGGGACGTTTACAAGGATTTTCCGATTGTATCGATTGGGCTAAATTTGCGGATCAGGAAACACCGGTAGTCCGATCATGACGACGGAACGCGTAAACCAAACCGTATACAGGCTAGCGGTTTGTGCAGGGACCGCTACGATATCGTGATCCCAATACAGTCAGGGCGCCGGTTTGTCGCCCGCCATCGTGTTAAGGAGCCTGTGCATGTCGGAAGAAGCCAAAGTCGCGGCCGACGCCGCCCCGGTGCCGATCCCCGTGGACACCGAGGGAATGACCTCGCTGTACGCCAACTTTTTCCGGGTCACCGGTACGCCGGAAGAACTCGTGCTCGATTTCGGCCTGAACACCCAGCTCATGCAGCCGGGCGGCCCCGAGTCTGTCAAGCTCTCGCAGCGGCTTGTGATGAGCTTCTACACCGCGAAGCGCCTGCTCAACGCCCTGTCGTGGGCGGTCAACCGCCACGAGAGCACTTTCGGCGGCGTCGAGACTGATTTCCAGAAGCGGATGAAGACCCCGCCGACCGCCGGCCGGTAATCATTCGATTGCCAAATGCAAGACGCCCGTGCGGCAGACCTCGCGGTCAATCGCACGGGCGTTCGCTATTTCTTTGCCTCGATCCGAACATCATGCCGGGATGAGAATCGCGCCTTCGCCGTTGCGGAGCGTGATGCTCGTCACTGTCGCGCCCAGCGTGCCGTCGGCGTTCAACACGCGGTAGGCCCGGCTGAGCTGATGCGTCGTGGCCGTGTTGTCGGCCAGCGTGCCCGTACCCACGCCGAGCTTGTACGAGAGCGGCTTGTACAACACCAGGCCGTTGGAGTAGCTGCGCGAGATGACCTTGTAGGTGAGCCCGGCATTGGCAGGATCCTGCCCGGTGGCGAACTCGGTCCACTTGCCCTGGGCCGTGCCGATGTTGAACGCCGCGGCCGGTACCCAGTGCCGGGTCCACGACGTGTTCGGCTCGAAGCCACCGTAAAACATCAGAAACGTCCGGTCGGCATCGCTGAGCGTGTAGTAGTACGCCAGCGTTGCGAGTTGCGTCCGCGGGTCGGTCGGCGAGCCGCCCTGTGGGTGCGAATCGAGTACGAGATACGGCGAGCTTGACGACGAGAGACGGGTGTTTACCAGATCCGACAAGTCGTTGAAGCGAGCCCAAGTGGTCGCCATCGGACGGAGGGCGAATTCCTCCATCGCGGCCGGGGTCCGCGAGATGACCTCGTTGGTCTGGGCGTTGCCGCCCGACGAATTTACCATCAGCCACTTCGGCGCAATGGCCGTGTGGACGGCCTGCAGTAGTTTGCCGCTCTCAATCGGGTAGTTGGCCGTGGATTCCACCACCGGCGTATCGGCGGTGATCGGGGCCCGACCGTTCGCATTGTCGACAAAGAAGCCGTCGGCCAGCGGCGTGGCGGCGATCTGCCGGACGTGGTAATCGACGGCCCAGTTCTTCACCGCTTGCGGCTCGGGGTTCACGGCAAACCGCATCTGCCCGTACGCCGGGTAGAACAGTCGGCTCTCGTATGCAAACCGCGCTGCGACCTTGACCGAGACGGTCCTGTATTCCGCGTCGTTCAGATAGCCGTCGCCGTTGGCGTCGGCTTTGGAATCGAAAACCGGGATGGTGCCGCTCTGGGTCCCGTTAGCCGAGACGTAGTCCCGACCGAGGACAGTCGCGGCCACGGGGCTCGTTCCCCCACTGGTGACCCGCATGCGGACGAAGTACAGCCTGCTGGCGCCGCTGGCGAGCGAGGTCTTCCAGTCGGCCGGCGGGTCGAACCGCACCCGGCCCGAAGTCGTGAAGTTGGCCGTGCTGTTGGAAATGAGCGGCAGCGTGGACCAGGCGGTCGGGTTTCCAGCCGCATCCACCGCCGAGACGTATTCAAACGTCGCCGCCCAGCCGCCGCCTTTGGGGCTGGTGATGTTGAAGTTCAATTCGCCGAACTCCTCGGGGTAGCCGAGGTACGTCACCGTCCCGGCCGTGTCGCCGAAGCTGACGTCGCCGGTGGTGCCGGTCCGCGACGCGCTGGTGAGATCGGTATTACCCCGAGCGACACGCCAGAGGTTATTCACCGGAATTGACGACGGGCTACCGCCGGTAAACGCCGTCGGCCTCGAGACGTGGTAGAACGCGGCCTCGCGGTCCTGGCTCTTGGCGTCGGCGAAGTTCAGCCAGTCGACGAGTAGACCCTGGTAGATGTTCGAAACGTTGGTGTAGATGAGCTGAGGTGTGTTCGGCGCGTTGGCGTCGATGGTGCCCAGGAGCCCGGGGTTCGACACGACGAGGTCGACGCTGTTCTGGAGCAACGTGGTTTCGGTCGAAGTCATCGGCGTGCCGGCATACGCCAAGGATGCGATGCGAATGTGTTGATAGTGCTTCGGGATCGTGGGCAGCGGTACCGGCGTCGTCGTACCCGGGTCGGTCGTGCCACCGCCCCCGGTCGGCGGCGCGACCGTCGGCACGGTGACCTCGAAGCTGTCGAGCGTGACGGTTCCCGCGTACTGGGCGGGCCGGGCGACGCCGGCGAGGCCCGCGCCGCTGATAGCCGAGTCGGCGACGGTGATCGCGTTGGTCTTGGCCGACTGCCACTGCCCGGCCGGATTGAGGAACTGCCCCGTGGTGGGGTTCTGAAGTTCGACGGCGACCTGCGCGCCGACGGCGATTACAGAAATCTTGAGCCACACGCCGCTGGTGTATGCCGCGGTGTTCAGGGTGCCAAGCACGGTCCGCAGGCCGCCCACGGTTCGGGCGAGCGTCACATTGGCACCGCGGGTGACGCCGGCGGAGTAGTAAGACGGTGTGTTGCCGGCGAGGTTCTGGCCGCGGGCGATGACTTCGGTGGGGATGAGGCTGTCGGCAAACACGTAGGCGGAGGTGGACATGTCCGAGCCGACGGCCGTGGTCGCCCAGGCGCGGGCGGAGACGTTGGAAGTGGCGGTGGAGGTCAGTGCGCCGGCCCCGGAATAGGTGCGGACCGTGGCCGGGCCGTAGGCCGGGCTGCCGCTCGACCACTGCGACCAGTTCGCCGGCAGGCCGCCGGACGCGTCGAACGATTCGGTGATGACGGCGGGAACTTCCCGGTTCTCCAACGACTGCAGGCGCAGCGTGGCAGAACGACGCGTGGATCGAGGCATGACGACTCCCGGCTAGGGGTCACTCGCGGAGTCGGCTCTTCCGTGCCGAGGATCGATGGGCGTACTGCCCGGGGCGGGGATCATCAGGGTGCGAGGGTGAAAATCGGCGCGGTACGGGTCTGATAATCAAAGGTTCGCCGGATTCGGCCGGGTCGCGAGTGCCCGAGACATTGGGAATCGCGAGAATCGGCTGATCAACCCAGCCGGACTGATTTGCCGAACTGGCACGGGTTCACGCTTGAGCAACGAGATGTGTCGGCGAGACGGACTATGCAGGCCAATGATCGTCCGACTGTCGCGATTGTGCGCGTCGGTGCGATGAGTCAACTATTGCGGCAGCCGGACTGTCCGCCCCGTCCGGGCCGATTCGTAGAGGGCCGTGATGAGTTCGACCGACCGCCGACCCTCCCGTCCGTCGACGGACGCGGGCCGGCCTTCGCGCACGGCGGCCACGAAGTCGCGCAACTGCCGGGCGTGATACTCGTGTGAAATCGCTCCGGGGTCACTGGCACCGCCGGTCGCGCCGGTCTTGCGGGCGAAGCGGGCCCGCAGCCCGGCATCCTCGGGTCGGTCGTCGGCGAATGTCCAGGTGACCACGTCCTCCTGTTCGACGACGGCCGAGCCGCGATCGCCGTGCAGGGCGATGGTCTTTGGAAACCCGGGGTGGATACTGGTCGCCGCGAGGATCACGCCGAGCGCACCGGACCGGAACCGCACGGCCGCGACGGCCGAGTCCTCGACCTCGATGCGTTCGTGGGCCAGCGTGGCGGTAAACCCTGTGACGGCCTCGGCCGGGCCCATGAGCCAGAGCAACAGATCGACGTTGTGGACGGCCTGATTCATCAGTGCGCCGCCGCCGTCGAGATGGAGCGTGCCGCGCCAGCCGCCGCGATCATAGTACTCCTGCGACCGCCACCATTTGCAGGTCGTCTCGGCAACCGTGAGCCGGCCGAACCGGCCCACCTCGACGGCCGCCTTGAGCGCGACATTGGCGTCGGCGAACCGCGACGGGAAGATCGTGCAAAGCTGAACGCCGGCCGCGTCGCACGCCTCGATGATCCGGTCGCACCGCGCGGTCGTGATTTCGAGGGGTTTTTCCACGACGACGTGTTTGCCGACCCGGGCCGCGGCAACGGCGGCATCGAGATGCGCCCCCGACGGCGTACAGACAATGACGGCATCGAGACCAGGCAATCGCAGCAACGCATCGACATCGCCGACGCAGGGCACATCAAGCCCGAACTCGTCGGCAAGCTTGCGTGCGGCCTCCGGGGATCGACTCTGCAGGCCGACCACGCGCGCCCCGCGCACCTCGGCCAATGCGCGGACATGAAACCGCGCGATCATCCCGCACCCGACGATGCCGAATCCCAAAGGTGCGGTCATGGCGGCAGTTCCTTTTTCGGAACAGTGAGGAGCTGCTACTCCGACATCAACCGGAGTGCACGCACAACATACTGCAGGCCGCTCAGAGCCGTGGCCGCAAGCATGGCCCAGACGAGGCCGATCTGCAGTGCATCGAGGCCGGCGCGTCGATCAGCCGGGAGGGCCAGAAGCAGCAGCGTCGCAATGACCGCTGCACACTGCGTCCCCATCTTCAGCTTACCGAGGAAGTCCGCACCGAACGACACCTGCCGGGCCTCGAAGAAGCTGCGCAGGCCCGTGACTACGATCTCGCGCGAGACCACGAGCATGACCATCCACGGCGCCAACCCGGCCGCAGGAACAGGGATCAGGAAGATGAAGGCCCCGCAGATCAGGAGCTTATCGACCAGGGGATCGAGGTTTCGGCCGAACGCGCTCGTCAGCCCCTGCTTCCGGGCCAGGTACCCGTCGAGCCAGTCGGTGAGGGCCGCGACGCAGAACACCACCAGCCCTTCGGTCCATCGTGCGTAATGGATCAGAACGCAGAGGACGACTGTGAGGCCGAGCCGCGAGATCGTGAGGATGTTCGGAAGGTTCCAGATCGTCTCCGGCCCGGCGCGGCCGGTCGCCGCGGCCCCCCGGGCCCGGGGTGTGCTGACCGGAGAAGGGTCGGGAGGACTCACCACGGCTGTCCGATGGCCCGAGCCGTGAGGTCGTAACCATCGGCCGCCGTCACCTTGGCCCGGACGAAATCACCGGGCCGGAGGTTTTTCCCTTTGAGCCGGATCGTCGTGTCGATCTCGGGCGCGTCGGCTGTGCCGCGCGCGCGGACGTGGCTGGGAAACTCGGGATCGGGCTCATCGACGAGTGCGACAATCTCCTTGCCGACCTGCCCGGCCGACCAGGCGAAAGCCACGTCCTGCTGGGCGGCCATCACGCGGTCGCGCCGCTCGTTCATGACTTCTTGCGGCAGATGATCCGGAAGCCGGTCGGCGGGCGTGCCGGGCTCGCGCGAGTACGTGAACACGCCGCACCGCTCGAACCGCGTCTGGCCGACGAACTGTACCAATTCGTCCACGTCGGCATCTGTCTCACCGGGGAACCCGACAATAAATGTAGTCCGCATCACGAGGTCGGGCCGGGCGACGCGCAGCGTGTCGAGCAGCGTTTGCGTGCTATCGCGGGTCACCCGCCGCTGCATCCGCTTGAGCATGCGATCGCTGATGTGCTGGAGCGGCATATCGAGATACGGGATGATCTTCTTCGCCCCGGCCAGCGTGTCGATCAACTCGGGCGTGAAATGCTCCGGGTAGCAGTACAGGACCCGGATCCACTCGAAGCCCTCGATGCGATCGAGTTCGCGGAGCAACTCGGCCAGTCGGACTTTGCCGTACAGATCGAGGCCGTAATAGGTCGTGTCCTGGGCGACGATGATGAGCTCGCGCACGCCGTCGGCAGCGAGTTCCTTCGCCTCGCGAATCACTTCCTCGATCGGCTTCGTGATGTGCTTGCCGCGCATTTGCGGGATGGCGCAGAACGTGCAGAGCCGGTCGCACCCTTCGCTGATTTTCAGGTAGGCAAAGTGCCGGGGGGTGATGCGGAAGCGGGCCGTGTCTTCGAGGGCCCGCACCGGGGCGGGGCGGAAAAGTGATCGCTGCTCCGACTGGGCGGCCGCCGCCCGGTCGAGCACCGCGGCGATGTCCTCCCGGCCGAACACGCCGACGATCTGATCGACCTCTGGCACCTGCTCCAGCAGCAGGTCCTTCTGGCGCTCGGCCAGGCACCCTGCCACGACGACGGCACGGACCTTGCCCTGCCGCTTCAAGTCGAGCATCTCGCGGATGACGCCGAGCGACTCCTGACGTGCCGGCTCAATAAAGCCGCAGGTGTTTACGACGACGACATCCGCCCCGTCGGCGTCCGACGTGAGCGCGTAGCCGTCCTGCGCGAGCAGTCCGAGCATTCGCTCGCTGTCGACAGTGTTCTTCGGGCACCCGAGCGAAACAAACGCCAAGGAGCCTTTGCTGGTAGGAGTCGCCGTCATGCACCTGTGTCGCCGATTACTCGAAAGTACTTTCCTGTGTTTATCTTACAGAAACGGCAAAGCAGAGTCGCCGGCAGACCACGAACCGGCCCGCCGGCCAAGTCGATCTATGACGGTCGCGTTTCCTCGTGAAATGCGCGGGGAGATAGCACAGGAATCCCCTGAAAGGGTGAAAGCTCCAGTAGGTGGACGTCGCTGCTCACGATGTGGGTCGCGTGGCCGACGACGGCGAGTTCGAGAAACTTGTCGTCGTTGGGGTCGCGACTCGCTCGCAGAGTGTTCTCTACCGCCACCCACTGAGCTATGGCTCCGATCCCACCCAAAAATCGTTGTCGTTCCGCTTCGGTGAAGTACTTCCTGAATTTGTCGCGATTGAGAACCTTATCCAGCTCCTCGTAGGTTGGCTCGGATATCAGAAGCAGCCCGCGCTCCGTTGCAAATTCCAATACCGACCGAGGCAAAGAACTTGGGATGAGGAACGCGCTGACAAGAACACCCGTATCGACCACGATGCGGAAGTTATTCGTCACGGAGCATCTTCTCCAACTCTTCCTCGGTCAGGCCCATGGCCGTTGCCCGAATTCCAACTTCATCCATGATTTCCTTGAGCGATTCGTTTGATTTTTGAAACACTTCCCGGGCCTTGTGGCTCAATATCAGCTTCAGGCGGAGTTTCACCTCGTCAGGTGCCTCGTCATAAACCCGCCCAGTTTCCGGGTCCAACTCGACTGATACGGTCGATGTCGGCATTGCAAATCCTCCATTGCCATTCTTGATCCGGCAGCGCTGGCAATCAAGCCCGCCCTCACACCGGTCCGGTCTTCCGGCGTTTGCCGCGGCGGCCCTTCTTGACCTGCGGGCTCGCGACGGCTTCGCCTTTGAGCCGGGCAATCTGGTCGCGGAGCTGGGCCGCCTTCTCGAATTCCAAAGCGTCCGCCGCGGCGAGCATCTGAGCCTGAAGTTCTTCGAGCATCTCCGCCGTCACGACGTCTTCGGTCTGCCCGGCCGCCTCCTGGGCCAACTCGTGCGCGGCAATCTCGTCCTCGATCGAATTCCGGATCGCCGTCTTCACCGTCCGCGGCGTAATGCCGTGCTCCTTGTTGTAAGCCAGTTGAAGCTCGCGCCGGCGGTTGGTCTCGTCCATTGCCCGCTGCATCGATTCGGTCACCCGGTCGGCATACAGCACCACCTCGGCGTTAACGTTTCTGGCCGCCCGGCCGATCGTCTGCACCAGACTCGTCTCACTCCGCAGGAATCCCTCCTTGTCCGCGTCGAGGATCGCCACCAGCGACACCTCAGGCAGGTCGAGCCCTTCGCGCAGTAGATTCACGCCGACCAGCACGTCGAACGCCCCTTCGCGCAGTTCGCGGAGCACCTGGATCCGCTCGATGGCGTCGAGCTCCGAGTGCAGCCATTTGCACTTCAGGCCGATCTCGATGAAGTAGTTCGACAGGTCCTCGGCGAGCCGCTTGGTCAGCGTCGTCACCAGCGTTCGCTCCTTCCGAGCCACACGCTTCTTGATGTCTTCGACGAGATCGGGCACCTGACCCCGCGCGGGCCGGACGTGAATGACCGGGTCCACGAGGCCCGTCGGGCGGATCACTTGCTCGACAACCTCGCCGCCGGTACGCTCCAGTTCATAGGGGCCAGGCGTCGCCGACATGAACAGCGCCTGCTTCGCCCGTGCAAAAAACTCCTCGAACCGCAGGGGCCGATTGTCGAGCGCCGACGGCAAACGGAACCCGTGCTCGACCAGCGTCTCCTTCCGGCTCCGGTCTCCGGCATACATGCCGCGGACCTGCGGGCAGGTGACGTGCGACTCGTCGATTACGCAGAAGAAGTCGTCGGGAAAGAAGTCGAGCAGCGTGTAAGGCGGCTCGCCGGCCTTGCGCCCCGAGAACCATCGGGCGTAGTTCTCCACGCCGGCACACCACCCGGCCTCGCGGAGCATGTCGAGGTCGAACCGCGTCCGCGCACCGAGCCTTTGGGCCTCCAGCAATTTACCTTCCTTCTTGAAATACTCGAGGCGTTCCTGCAGTTCCTTCTCGATGCCGACGACCGCCTCCTTCGTGCGGTCTTCCGGCGTCACGAAGTGTTTGGCGGGGAAGATGTACATCTCCTCGAGCGTCTGCGTGACCTCGCCCGAAGCAGTATTGATGACGCAGAGCCGGTCGATCTCGTCGCCGAACAGCTCGATCCGCAGGCCGATCTCCTCGTAGGCGGGCCACAGTTCGATCGTGTCGCCGCGCACGCGGAACTTGCCGCGCTCGAAGGTATAGTCGTTCCGCTGGTATTGGATGTCGACGAGCTTCAGCAGCAACTGGTCGCGGTCGACGACCTCACCCTTGGCCAGTTTGACCATCATCCGCTTGTAGTCGCTGGGCGAGCCGAGGCCGTAGATGCACGACACACTGGCGACGATGATTACGTCCTCCCGGCTCACCAGCGCGCTGGTGGCGGCCAGCCGGAGTCGGTCGATGTTCTGGTTGATCGAGGCGTCTTTCTCGATGTAGATGTCCCGCGCGGGAATGTACGCCTCGGGCTGGTAATAGTCGTAATAGCTGACGAAGTAGCAGACCGCGTTGTTGGGGAAGAACGACTTGAATTCCTTGTAGAGCTGGGCCGCCAGAGTCTTGTTGTGTGACAGTACGAGTGCTGGCCTGCCCAGCGCGGCAATGACGTGGGCCGCGGTAAACGTCTTCCCGGTGCCGGTCGCGCCAAGCAGGGTCTGCTCGAGCCGGCCGGACCTGTAACCATTTAACAATTGCTCAATGGCCCGCGGCTGATCGCCGGCGGGTGCATACTCGCTCGCCAGTTGAAACTTCGCCATCCGTCCGTGTCCCCGCGTGCTGCCCCCTCATGTTAGCGGAGCCGGGGGATCGCTGCGATGTCAGCCGTGCCGGTCAGGGGGAAGATGGCTGCTGGAGGGAAGAGGAGGCTCTCCACGAAGACACGAAGGCGCGAAGGAACTCACGAGGAAGACTTGTCCGATCCGCACTGAAAATCGATCTCTCTTCTTCGTCCGGCCTTCGTGTCTTAGTGCCTTTGTGGTTGGATTGGGATTCAGATCGAATCAGAACCAGCGTTTCTGGTTGACCACGTACATCTGATGGAACTCGGCGTCGGACTTGGTGAGGTAGATGATTCCCTCGGCAATGCTGATGCCCCAGATCACGAGCGTGAGCACGCCGCCGGTACACGGCGCGCCGAGGATGCCCAACAGGAGCATCAGGAAGCCTTCGCCGACGTAGCCGAGCATGAATTTGTGGACGCCGAAAATGCCGAGCACGAGCGCGAGTACGCCGGTGACGATGCGGTTGGGGCCGGACGTGGGGACGGCCATCGCGGGCTGGTAGGGCAAAGTCGGCCCAGCGGACACGGGCATCGCCCCCTGGGCGACACCGCACGCCGGGCAGACCACCGCTTTGCGGCGAATGGCCGACCCACACTCCGTACAGTACTTGCGTTCGTCGGCCGGGGGCGGCGGCAGGAGCGGCTTCTTCGGGTCCGCCTTCGGCAGCGGCGGCGGACCCTCCGGAGCGGTAAACCGCATCTGGCATGCCGGGCAGAGAACCGCCTTGCCGTGCAGTTCATCGGGCACCGACGCCTCGGTCAGGCAACTCGGACAGCGCACGACGAGCGACACGGCATCCCCTTTCAGTTCGACGATCACCCCTTATTCGCCGGCCGGGGCAGATTATTGCGTCACCGCCAGGTCAGCTCCGTCACCTTACCGTGAGCCGGGTGTTTGCGGTCAAATGCCTGCACGGCCAGCTTCATTCCGCTTTCGCCGAGAAAGGCATCGACCCATCCGGTCACCTCGCTCGCCTTGAACGGGTAGCCGACGGCCGGGAGGTTAATCAGGTGAATGCCGTCCTTCCGGTCCACCTTCCACGTATGGGTGTGGCCGAAGACGAGAGCCTTGACTCGCTTTCGGTCTTGGATGGTCTTCCAGAGTTCGGTCGTGTCGGCCAGACCGTTCGACTTCGGGTCTGCGGCGAACACGGGGTTGTGGTGGACGAACAGCACGGCCGGCTTCTTCTCGTTCAGGTCGAGCGCGAGGGCAAGCCAATCGGTCTGTGCCTTGCCACACTTCCCTGCCGCCCCGAGGCTCGGCTCCAGCGAATCGAGAATGAACAGGTCTGCGCGGGGTGTGTCAACGATCAGGATGTGTTTGCCATCTACCGGTCGCATTTCCGGCGCGTGGGCCTGGAACCCCGCGAGAAAGGCGTCACGGGTGTCGTGATTGCCCAAGCCGAAGTGCAGCGGGACGCCCGCCCGCACGAGCGGCTCAATCTCCTTAGCCAGCGTGGCGTATTCGAGCCGCGTCCCGACCTTCCACGCCAGATCGCCATCGAAGATCGCGGCCGTCGGCTTGTCGGCCAGCCCGGTGATCTCCTTCACCGCGGTGCGGAGCCGCTCGACCATCGAGCAGCCGTGGTCCTGGGTGCCGGGGGTATCCGGAATATGCGTATCGGAAAGCAGTGCCACCCGGTGCGGGTCGACGCCCCGGGCGAATGCGGGTCGGACGGCCAGCCAGCCCGCGCCTGCCCCGACGACCCGGAGAAACTGCCGGCGTGTAACGCCGAACACGGCCTGCGGCATGGCGGAATCTCCTCGCGGACGGGTGCGTGCCAGTAATACTCATGTAATATGGGGAGAGGGGAGGATCGCGACCGGATGCAGGGGCGGACTGTTCTCGGCAAATATGTCGTCGATCGGCAGATCGGTCGGGGCAGCATGGGCGAGGTCTTCCTGGCCCACCCGGTCGCCGGCGGCCCGGACATTGTCGTGAAGACGATGGCGGGCAAAGTGGCCGGACAGCAGAAGTTCCGTGAAATGTTCGCCCGCGAGATTGCCATGATGGCGCGGTTCCGCCACCCGCACGCCGTCGAGTTGATCGAGGGCGGCGTCGACCCGGTGGCCGGGCCGTGCATCGTCATGGAATACGTCCCCGGTCCCGACCTCGCCAAAGCGCTGGAACTTTACAGGACGTTCGACGCCGAGCGCGTCGGCCGGCTGATCGTGCCGCTATGCCAGGCGCTGCACGCGGCCCACTCGGCCGGGATCATCCACCGCGACCTCAAGCCGGCCAACGTCAAACTCCTGAACGCCGGCACACCCGACGAATCAGTCAAGGTGATGGACCTCGGCCTCGCCGCCATCGCCGACAAGCCGCACATCCCGCTCGAGAAGCTCCGCGGTTCGCAGGACGAGTTTGCCGTCGGCAGCCCCGCCTACATGAGCCCCGAGCAGATCCGCGGCGACGGCGTCGACGCCCGGGCCGACTTGTATTCGCTCGGCGTGCTGATGTTCGAGCTCATCTCCGGCCGGCTGCCTTTCGACGAGGAAGACCTCGGCATTCTCCTGCGTGCCCACCTCAGCCAGCGCGCACCCACCTTTGCCAGCGTCGGCGTCGAAGGTGTGCCGCCGCGGGTGGAGGCGGTCATCCTTCAGTGCCTCGAGAAGTACCCGAACGAGCGGCCGACATCTGCGTTCGAACTGGCCCGCCAGTTCAAGATCGGGCTCGGCCAACTCGACGCGCTCGACCCCGAAGACTTCAATCCCGTGCTCGTCGGGGAAGGCTCGTCGGCCACGCACGCTATCGCTCCCGTCGGCAGCAACACCCAGCGCATCGTGCAGACGATGGAAGCGTGGATGCCCGAAGCGATCGCGGTGGTAAAGCTCCGCGGCTTCCTCGAAGACATGGGTGCGAACATCCTCACGAGCGAGCCGGGCCTGATCCGCGTCACGCTCGGTGAGCCGCCGCCTCAGGCGAAGCGTGGCCTTTTCAGTTGGCTGTCGAAGGCGGCGACGCCGGCGCCCACGCTCGCGCCCGTGGCCATCGATCTATACCTGACGAAGAAGCCCGCGCCGGCGAACAAGCTCGAAGTGACGACCGTCTTCCGCGCGCTGTCCGGCCCCCTGCCCGACGACCCGGCCTGGCACCAGCGGACCAAAAAGCTCCACAACGACTTGCGCGGCTACCTGATGGCCCAGCGATAACTCAATACCGCACTTCGCAACCGATCATCAGACCCTGGGCCCAGAAACTACTCTGCCGGAACTCCAACCGGGGCCGGTCCGGCGGCGCGAGTTGGGCCGCGTCGATGGCTACGACGCGGTGGCCCAACTCCGGATCGATCTGGTCGCCCGGCCGGGCAAGCCGGCTCAACGCCATGAAGTTGTACCCGACAAACCACCGCGACTTCTCCTTGGCGAGGCCCACGCGCACGGTCGCCTCGGGCAGCACGGCAAAGGTCGAGTTCGTGAACCTGCCGCTGTTGTTCGGCCCGGAGTAGAAGCCGAAGGGGGATGTCGTGTTCATTCCGCCAGTGGAGTTGATGACGGTGACTCCGTTGATCTTCACCATCTCGTTGGTCTGGCCGATCGCGACCTTGCCCGTCATGTCGAGGAAGACCATGTTGTGCCGCCAGTCGAGTCGCAGGCCCATCTGTCCGCCGAAGAACTGGTTATGTCCGTCGATCTGATCGACGGTGTCGGTCACGGAGTAGAAACCGTTGGAAGCGAAGCTGTTTCGCGCACCGATGCGCAGGCCCTCGTTGACCTGCAGGAACCTGAAGCCGAGGATCGAATCGAGGTGGAAGCACGGGCAGGCGAAGAGGCTGGCCACGCCGTTCAGCTCGAAGCCCTGGACTCGCGAGGAAGCGACGAGTTCGAGGCCGCCGGCCATGACCCCGGGCTGGGCGATCACGTCGTAGATCGTCGTACCGGTGCCGGGATTGATGAAGGGCCGGACGAGCGTCGCGTCGCCGGGACCGCCCGCACTCTCGGCCGCGAGGGTCCGCGAGCGCGAGCCGAGGAAGAAGTATCCCCACTCGAAGCCGATGGTCTCGGCCTTGTCGACGGACCAGCCGCCGACGAACCGGCCGCCGGAATGCGCCTGCGGCGTCAGCTTGCCGCCGATGATGGAGGTGAGCTGGCTGCCGTTGGGCCCCGTCGGCCGGGCGAGCAGCGTGGGCACCTGCTGCGGCGACAACCACCAGAGGATGTACTCGTCCGGCCCCCAGTTGGGGCCGAGCGGACCGTGGACTTTTTCCGGTTTCTCGGGCTCCACCTCTTCGACCGGCGGGTCGGCCAGCGAAGGTTCCACGGGTAGGGCCTGCACGGCCGGCAGCGGCGGCGGCAGTTCATCCGCCCGGGCCAGACCGTAGAACAGCGCGCAACAGGCGAGGCAAAGTCGGCGCATGGTATCTCCCCTCGGGAAGGTCCCATATCGCGGGCCGGCCGATCTGTCGAGTCGAGGGTTACGGCTTGGCGAGGTCGAACTTCATGCCGGGCGTGTACACGGAGACGCGTACGCCGGTCGCGGCCCGCGGCTTACCCGCCTCCGCGGCCGGGGCCTTCGCTTCCCGCGCGTCGACGACCACGGCCTGACTCGCCCCGATCACTTCGCACGACGTGCCAATCACTGCAACGGCTGTCGATTCGTCGATGCCGACGCCGACCAGAGTCGGGTGATCGAGGACCGCGCTGAGCAATCGCTGAAACCGCTGCCGCTTCACAAAGTGCTGGTCGACAATCGCACCCGGCCAGAGGTCGAGGCCCTTGGCCGTCACCGTCTGGTTGCCGCGGATCACGGACAGGTCGGCTTCGCCGGTGAGCATGACACCAGAGAGCACGGCCGCCCCCGCGCTGGTGCCGCCGACGGCCGCGCCCGCTTTCATCCGCGACTGGATTACTCCGACGAGGTCCGCGCCGATCAGGGCCTTCATCAGCCGGTTCTGGTCGCCGCCCGGCATCCAGATCATGTCGGAGGAGTTCAAGGTTTCGATCGCCTTCGCCCGGTCCTTCAAATCGACGACCGTGACCTGGGCCGCCCCCTGCTCGCGCCAGAACGCGGCCGACCGTTCGCCGGCGTTCTCTCGTTCGCTGGCGAACGGCAGGATGGCCATCCGGCACTTACCCGGCCCGCCGCCCATGTCGATCGCCTTGCGACTGACGGCGGGGTGATCAGACCCGCCGCCCACGGCCAGGAGCTTGACGGGCGGCGCGTCCGGGGCGGCGGCCAGCGTGACGGCGAGGAAGACAAGTGTGTTCATTTGGAATCCGGCTTCGGCTTGTAGCGGGCGAACATCAGCTCGGCGTTGAGATACTGATATCGCGCGTGCTCCATGTCAGCCGCCCGGATGATACCCTGCTCGAACCGCACCTTGTTGAGGTCGTAGATGGCTTTGGTCGTCTCGACGTGGGCCTGTAGAACGGGCAAATCGTCTTTCCCGGCCGACCACTCCAGCCGGGCGCGGACCACCCGGTCGATCGCGGCATACAGCCCGTTGGGCTGCCCCTGCCCCATGCGATGCGACTCGACGCGCTGAGCCAGTTCGCGGTCGGCCGACTCGCACATCTGCGCGATGATCTTGCGGACCGGGTCGGTCTCCTTCGCGGGATCGACCGCGGGTAATTTGCACAGCGCGGGCAACTCGGCCCCGGCCGCGGCGACCTGAGTGCCACTATGCGCCGGCACGAATGCGCACAGCGCGAGGACAACAGTTCCGAAAAGAAGACGTGTCATGGGCCACCTCGATCCGAGCGATAATCGGGCGATAGGGCGATTGTCTGCCCCGGGACGTGCTGCGGCAATGACTGGCACGCCCTGTTTACACAGGGCCGTACTTTGTTCTCCCGCCCGCGGCCTAATTCTCCGGCGACCGGGCCTAGCGACATAGACCGCCTCGCCGCGGTCGTCATTGGCCTGCGTCACTGGAGCCTGTCATGTTGCGTCGTACCCGTTCGATCCGCCGACTTCCGTTGCGTCTGGCGACCCTCGACCGCCGGGACCTGCCCAGCGCGGCCCTGCCATTTGCCGACGGGTTCGAGTCCGGCATTCTCGGGCCGAATTGGAGCATGAGTGCGACCAACAACGGCCGTGTGACGGTTTCTTCACTCCAGGGTCCGATTGCGGGCACGAAGCAGGCGATCCTTGATTGTTCCGCACCGGGCATTCTGTCGCGAAGCGAAATGACTTTGAAAGTCGATCTGGCCGGTGTCAGCAATGCCGTGCTCACGTTCAAGGAGAAGGAGTTCAACGACGCCGATCACGACATGCCGGCCACGTTTACCGGAACCTCGAATTCCGACGGCGTTGCCCTGAGTGTCGACGGCTCCAACTGGCACCGCATCGTCAGCCTCGTCGGTACCGCGTCGCAGAATGTGACGCAGATCTACACCTACAACCTCGCCAAGTTCGCGGCCGACCGCGGCCTGACGCTCAGCGATACCACCTACATCAAATTCCAGAACTACGGCTCCGGCGTGGCCCCGGCCGGCGGGTTCGCTTTCGACGATGTCAACATCACCGTCTCCGGCACGGTCAGCGGCCGGGTGTACGAGGACACCAACAAGGACGGCACCTACCAGCCGGGCGAGCCGCTCGAAGCCGGCGCGAAGGTCTACCTCGACAGCAACAACGACGGCAAGCTGGCCGCGGGCTCCGAGTACCTCGTGTTCTCCGAGCAACTGCCCGCGCCCATCTCCGACCTCAAGCGGTCGCTGTATCCGCTGAGGGTGAACGTGGTCGATGGACCCGTCATCTCGGACGTCAAAGTCAGCATCGCCCTGGCACACACCTATGCCGCCGACCTCGACATTTCCCTGATCTCGCCCTCCGGGACCCGCGTGCTGCTCACCTCCGATAACGGCGGCAACGGCGACAACTACTTCGTGACCCGATTCGACGACGAGGCCGGCGTGTCGATCACGGCCGGTTCGGCACCGTTCAACGGCACCTACAAACCCGAAGGCTCACTGAGCGCGTTTGCCGGGGAGAGCTTCAACGGCGTCTGGCTCCTCGAGATCATCGACGACGCGGCCGGCGACACCGGCACGCTGGCCGGCTGGTCCATCGACCTGTCGCAGGAGTTTTCCAAGACCTTCAACCAGCCGATCAGCGACCTCGGTACGTCGGACTTCTACCTCCCGACCGACCCGTTCAGCTTTTACGACGACCTGGATGTTCGCGTGAATCTCACGCACGCCAACGTCGGCGACTTGAAACTCGTCCTGCGCAACGCGATCAACGATTCCGTCGTGCTGTCGACCTTCAACGGCGGCACCGGCAACAACTACTCGAAGACCGTCTTCGACGATCAGGCCGCCGTGTCCATCACGGCCGGGTCGGCTCCTTTCACCGGGCACTTCCGCCCCGAGCAGAAGCTGAGCACGTTCCGCGATGCCGCGCTGGTGAATTTCAACTTCACGCTCCAGGCGCTCGACAGCAAGGCCGGGAATGCCGGCACGCTGCAGGACTTCGCCCTGATCTTCCGTACGACCTTCACCGCGGGTGCGGACCCCGTGCTGGCCGGTAACCCGGGCTATGCCGACCGCACGGCCCGGTTCTTCGTACCAGAACAGCTTGGCCCTATCGCGGACCTCGACGTCCTCGTCGATGTCGATCATTCCAACAACGAAGTCCTGACGCTGTCCCTGTCCCACGTCGGCCAGGCCGGGTCGGTATCGCTGACCACCGGCAACTCCGTGGGCGGCCAGACCGGGAAGAACTTCGCCGGCACACAATTCGACGACGAGGCCGATCTCGCAATCGCGTCTGGCATCGCTCCCTATACCGGGTCGTACCGCCCGTACGGAAAGCTCTCGAAGTTCGACGGGTCGCTGGCCGGGGGCGAATGGTCGCTGCTCGTCGACAACACCAAGACCGCCAGCGGCCAATACAACTGGGGCGCGCTGGTCCTTCGCACGGTGGACTCGGCTGCCGACATCGTCGTCCGCTCGATTCCCGATCAGGCGACAGTCACCGCGCCGCTGACGCTCAGCGGGTTGACCGGAGGCATCGCCGACCTCGACGTGCGCATCAACATCAATCACACCTACGCGGCCGACCTCGACGTGTTTCTGACCGCGCCGAATGGCCGGACGGTCGAGTTGTTCTCCGACGTCGGCGGCAGCGGCGACAACTTCACGAACACCGTGTTCACCGATGAGGCCGGCACCGCCATCACCGCCGGGGCCGCCCCGTTCACGGGCGTGTACCGGCCCGAGGGGTTGCTGTCCGACTTCGACGGCATGGACCCCAACGGGACCTGGACACTCACGGTGACCGACGACGCGGGCAACGATACTGGCCTGCTGACCTCCTGGTCGCTGCTCGTCACCACGGGCGAGCGGTTCGACGTCACCGACGCCAACGGCGAATACTCGTTCGACAACCTGCCGCCCGTGAGCACGACCGTCCGCGTCGATATGAATGCCGGCACCGTCTGGACCAACCCGGCCACCGGCAAGCGCACGCTCGCCGTGACGTGGGGCAGCGACTTCGCGGGGCAGGACTTCGGCTTCGTTTCCGACACCACCGTCCCGCACGTCGATCTGACCGACCTGTCCTACTACCGGAACTCGCCCGTGGCCTCGATCGACGCAGTGTTCACCGAACCCGTCACCGGCGTCGACCTCAGCGACTTCAGCCTGACGTTCGGCGGCACCGCGGTGTCACTGATCGGCGCGACACTGACCACGCTGGACAACGTCACCTGGACGCTCGGCAATCTCGCCGGCCTGCAACTTGCCGACGGCATCTACACGTTGAGCCTCAACCCCGAGGGATCGGGCATTATCGACCTCGCCACCAATCCGATCTACTCGTTCGTCACCGAATCCGCGACGTGGAAGATCGACAGCGTCGCCCCGCAGATCCAGAGCCTGACCCGGGCCGACCCCGAGGTCAACAACCTGCCGACGGTCCGCTGGCAGTACGGCTTCTCGGAAACGGTCTATGGACTGGCTCCTTCGCAGTTTGAACTGACGGGGACCGCGGCTTCGGGGGCGAATGTCGTCAGTGTGATCGGCGGCTACATCTACGCCAACGTGTTCAACAACGGCACGCTCGGCCTGCAGATGGTCAACTCGGTCGGCGCTGCGGATGTGAACGGCAATCCCGTGAGCAACGTGCCGTTTCAGGGCGAGATCTACACAATCGCCCGGCCGCCCGTTCACGTCATCGGCGTGCAGGTCAACGAAGGTGCGGCCCAGCGGTCGATGGTGCAGTCGCTCACCGTCACCTTCGATCAGACGCCGAGCTTTGCCGGCAACCCGGCGGCCGCGTTTCAACTGGTCCGCCAGTCGGACAACGCGGCGGTGAATCTGCTGGCCGACTGGAACGATACGGCGGTCACGCTGACCTTCGCCGGCGGCCCGGTCCAGTTCGGCTCACTGGCCGACGGCCGGTATACGCTGACGGCCAAAGCGACGTCCATCGCCAACCTCGACGGCAACGGCGACGGAACCGTCGGCGACGACTATACGCGGGCGGGCACACCCGCCAACGGCCTGTTCCGCCTCTTCGGCGATTCAACCGGCGACGCGACCGTGAACTCCACGGACTTCCTCGCGTTCCGACTCGCGTTCCTGAGCGCCAGCCCGACCTTCGACTACAACGGCTCCGGTTCGGTCGACTCCGGCGACTTCCTCCAATTCCGGCTGCACTTCCTGCAATCGGTGTGAAAGCGCCGGCGACTACTTCTCGTCGCCGCGCAGAGCCACAAGCAGGTTGCGGATGCCAACGCCAATGCTGACGACGCCGGGGACGGCCAGGATAAGCGTCGAGCCCCACTTGCCCGCGACGGCGTACGTGAGGGCGAGCAGCCAGTGGATGCTCCCGCTCTGGCCCGTGTCTTCGAGATTGGCGAGGTATCGGTAGACGAACACCGACAACGAAAACAGCGACAGGCCGACGAGAATCTGGCCCCACCACTTTTCGAGCAGAGAGTTGAAGAAGTCGTTTCCGGAGTCCAGCATGGGGCGACCTCCCCGGCGCGGGCCTGCGATCGATGCAGACGCGCTCGCGGTTCATGGTAGCCGGCGCCGAAACCGCGTGCAACCAAAATGCACGGGTACGATCTGAAGTATCCGTGAAACTTCAACGACTGCGGTGTATTCGTCGAGTCGGGGCGCTTTGGTAATCTGAGGGCATGGCGTTTGCGCACCCGGCCGCCCTGCTGTTGCTCGCCGTCGCGCCGCTGATCATGTGGTCGGGCGGGCGATGGCCGCGCGTCACCTTGCGCCGGGCGGGGCTTGACGAACTCGACGTGGTCGCCGACCGCTGGACCGGCCGGATCCTCACGGGGCTGTGGCTTGCCGCCCTGCTGGCCGGCGCAGTCGCACTGGCCGGGCCCGACCTGCCCTGGCCCACCACCCGGCCCGGCATCGGCCTTGTGCTGGTGGCTGACGTGAGTGGCTCGATGGCGGAGTCGGACGGCGGGCCGACCCGCATCGAGACGTTGAAGCGCACCTTTGACGAATTGATCGCCCGCCGGCCGGGCGACCGAATCGGGCTCGTACTGTTCGCGGCCCACCCCGACACCGCGTGCCCG
>JAIBBI010000206.1 GCA_019694755.1 Gemmataceae bacterium | reverse complement strand
CAAGATCCGCTGAGCGCCGACGCTCCGACTGACGAACCGCTTCTGAGTGCGCCGCCCGGGCCCGGTCCTCACGGATCGGGCCCGGGTCTTTTCATGGCCGGCGCCTCCACACCCCGCGCTCAGCGCTTCGAACAGTGCGGGTCTGCGTCGTCAGGCGCAACCTCGGCCGCCTCCCTGGCGGCATCCCGACTCCCTTTGCCGCGAGCCGCGGCTCATGCGGGCCGCAGCCGCCTCGAACGTCGGCTCACCAGATCAGGATCCGCCGCGAGATGCTGGACGAGTAGCTGGCACCGGCGAGCGTGATGGGTCCGGAAGCGTCCGCCACGAGCCACTGGGCGAAGTAGCTCGAGAACATCAGCCCGGGCGTGGTCGGAATGGAGAGCGTCGCCGTCGCTGCGCCGGTCGCGTCGGTCGTCATCAGGCCCAGCGAGCCGACCGGGAGCAAGAGTTGATTCGCAGCCGTGTCGATCCACAGCGTGCACCCCGGCACCGCCAGCGGCGCGCCGCCGAGCGAGAGGCCGAGGATGGCCGCGCTCCCCGGCGACGCTCCGGAGATGCCGAGGGTGAACGCCGCATTGCCGAGCGCCGGAGTTCCTATCGGGACATAGAGCCCGGGACCTGCCCCAGCAACGCAGCCCGCGTGGTCGATGGTCCGATTGAAGCACACGCCGAGTTTCACCAGCCAACCAAAGTTCGGTGGTGGTTGCGAGCCGTTGGGAATTGGCGCCGCAACCACGACGTCGATGTCACCGTCGCCGTCGACGTCACCTGCGTCTTCTTGAACCAAGCTCGACACATTCGCGATGGGATACGGATATCCCGCCGCGACGGGGAGATGCATGACCCCGACCGGCGACGTCGCTGGCGCGAACCGGACGATCGTATTGAACAGCAAGTACTCCGGATAGCCGTCCCCGTCGATGTCGCCGGCGAGTCGGTCAAATAGCCCCGTCGAAATCGCGGTCGAGCCGCCGAGTGCCCGGGGCGGCAGCGGCACAACTGCTCCTGTAGCGGAACCCAAGAATGTCCAGAGCGTGTACTGTCCGGCTGAGCCGAAGCCGACAACATCGTCGACACCGTCAAGATTCACATCTCCTGTTCGCAAGTAGTAAGGCACGGGCGATTGACATGTCGGGCACCACGACGGTGTTGGAACAGCCACGGACACCGGCTGCGCGAACGTCAGGGCAGAGGTGTTGGTAAACACGCGCACGCTCGTCGGCCCAGCCGGATCGAAGGTGCTGACAACGATGTCGTAAAGGCCGTCATGGTTGATGTCGGCGATCGTCACAGCTCCCAACTGTTCGGTCGGCCCGAGCACCAAGTTCGTGGACGGGACGAACGTACCCGCCGACGTCGAATACGAGTAGATCGCGACGACGCCTGGATACGTGCCCGCAAAATAAGACCCGCCGATAACAAGCTCCGCGCGGCCGTCGCCATCCAGGTCTGTGAGTAGGACTGTGCTCCACCGTACCGACGCAAGCCCTGTGAAGAAGTTCGAACTTTGCAGAACACCGTTGCCCTGGTTCAGGTGGAACTTCACAAGCTGCCCCGTGACGGTTACGACGTCAGCGAGCCCGTCTCCGTTGATGTCACCCGTGTCGGCAAGATAGTTCAGGTCGCCGGGAGGGTTTGGCCCGACAGATGGGATCAGGTTGACCGTTGCTGTCCCAAACCCACCAGCACCGTCCCCGAAAGCAATCTCGATGAACGGGTCCGCCTCGCTGACGATGGCATCGAGCTTCCCGTCGTTATTCATGTCGCGGAGGAGAATGCCGCCGTTTGTGGCGTGTTGCCAGATTGGGAAAGGAAGGTTCGCCGGCGACATGACGTAGGCGTAGTTGGGATCGGAAAACACCGACTGTGCCCGGCCCCCGCTCACCAAGATCGTGAATGCAAGGGTCGCTCCCAGGAGAAACGACGGCGGACGAACGAGAGGAGTCGGCGCGTTCATGGCTCGCAACCCCTAGAACTTGACCTCGTTCACTCCGGTCGCGACCGAGATGCCGACCGGCGGACGGTTTGGTGGACTCACTGGCGGAATGGCCGGTAACTCCCGGACAGCAAAGCGGACCGTCCTCGCGCCCGAAGAACCGACCAAAGCCGGAAGCGAGTAGGTCCACGTCGTCGTGTCCGGTGGTCCGGTCACCGTTGAGGTTGGTGTCCCGGCGGGAATCGGCGGCGACCCGACGACCTCCCACACCGCCGACGCCGTGTCCAGCAGGTAGTCGTGGGCAACTGTCGCGGTGATCACAGAACCAGCAAACGGGACAGGTCGACCCGCGCGTTGATCGAGCGCAACAATCGGACGTGTGACGGACTCGGGAGTTGTTCCCAGGTCAAGAAAGATGTCGGCTTGAACGACCGATCCGGGAACGACATACAGGCTCCCGAAGCTGTTGCCGAAGCCCAAGTGCGGTTGCAATGTTGCTGCATAGAGCCCGTCGAGACCCGCTTGCCACATCCGGTTCAGGTTCGCCCCGTTGTATACGGGATCGTAGAACCACTCGGCGAATGGGAAGTTCGTACCGGGACCCGTTGCAAGGCTGAAGCCAAGGGCCTGCGTCGACTCGCAGCGAAGGCTGTAGGCCTGCCCAACGACGAGCGGGACCGGCTGCGGCGGCACACCCTCGATCTGGAACTGTGCCGAGGACGCGCCACCCGTCGGCGTGTTGCTTCGCCCGACGACGCTCGTCGGCGAAAGCCGTGCGGTTCCAGACAGCTTGCCGACGAGCGGGGCGGGACTCGTACCGGTGGCCAGCGGGATCACATTCAGTCCGAATGGGACCGGCGGCGGCGGCGTGTCTGCTGCAAAACGCACCGTCCCTTCGACGCGGCCGAAGTCGTTGATGATGGGGAGCACCGTTGCCGTCGGATCTGCCGGTGACGGCCCCGGAGATGAGATAGGGTAGATCTCTGCCATGCCGGAAACTTCGTCTGGATGCAGCGGAATCGTTGGATTGCAACGCCAATAGGGAACCGCTGTAACGCTCGGAACCATCTCGGGGAGCTGTGTGTAGGACGTGAACACGAACGGCGTGGTCAGTCCGGGAACGGTCGAGGGCACATTCCCGGCTGGATTCGGCACGCATGGCGTTCCAAACGCGCCCGGACCGAGCCCCGGGTGGAGATTCGTATGGTCGAGCCCAAAGAGATGGCCAATCTCATGCGTGATCGCGGTGGTCCAGCCGGGGCCGCCTGGGCATGTCGTTGGGACCCCGCTGGGGCAGCCGAGGCTCTGGCGTAGCGGCCACGTGGCATACCTCGCACTCAACAGCACGTCGCACTCGATGATCACCCCGGACGTCGGCCGCATGAGCATGCTTGTCAACCCAATGAAATTGTTCATTGGATTCGGAAAGAAGATGATCTCATTGATGCCGTCTCCCGTCGGCCCCGTGCTGTTCGGCGTTGCAGCGTTGAATGGGAAGATGTTGCCAAGCGGCGTGAACGCCGCACTCGCGTACGATCGCGTGACCGCATTGATGCCCGGCGCCCCCGCGGGACCTGACACGCCGCCGAAACGCATGTACATCGCCGAGTACTTGGTCCCGATCGTCGCTGGTGTGTTCTGAAGACACGGATGAACTTGGGTGAACCCCGGATTGGCCGCGAGGTATGCGGCGCTTGGAAGGCTCGGGTGCGTCGGCCAGTTGGCGATCGCTCCATACCGGGCCATGGCAAAACAGACGTCCCATGCGAACTCGCCGTACGTGTAGGCCTGTGTCAGTGATGGGGTGAAGATGTCCACTCCCGCACTCGCAGTTCCATTGGGCATGTTGACGTAGAAGGTCTGCGGGCTCGTCCACCGCCGTGTCACATTGGCGTGACCGGATGTGGTTCGCTGGTTCGGATTGGGGTAGGTGGGCCCCAGTGGCAACGGCGGCGTCTGGTACGGCGCGAACGAACACGTGTTGCACTGGCCGAGGCTGTCCATACAGAACCAGAGTACGCTCGGTTCCGACGGCGGATCGCTGCCGCACGGTTCGACGATTCGCACGATTCCGTCGCCCACCCCCTCGACCATCGCGCCTGCGCGGGCAGCAAAGTGGACAAGCCGCTTGTGTTCAAGACTTGCGGACGTGTGCTCGCACGGCGGATGTGCGTCCAGCACACCGGCGTCGGTTTCACCGGCGGGTGTTCCTGAGTTTCCGTGTGGATCCGCCGGGAAGGGCGGCAGCGAATCACGCTGCGCGGGTGCAAAGTCCCGCGGCGCGGAACCTATCCCTGTCGACACCGGCCCGTAGGCCTGACCTCGGAGCGCGACGTCGGCGAGGGCCTGGGCTTCCGCACTATGAGTCACGCCGGCCGCGGCCAGAGTGAAAACTAGAGAAAGAGAGAGATTAGAACACGCGTTCAGATGGAACATGCTTCAACCTCCTCTTCGGATGTGCCCGCCAGGGACCGCCAAGTGCACCCGAGACAGAGGGGATCTCACCCACCGGGCCGTCGAATGTCAAGCAGCGATTGTGTCCGATGATGCATGTTTGCTCACCGGGGTCGCCGTCTGCTGCGTCGTCGCATGCCCGCCATCCAGCGGCGCGGCAAAGCGACGCATCGGCGGTCGCCGCTGTAACCATCGTGCTCCGACGAACATCCAGGGGCCACCGCTCCGGGTGGAAGTCCGAGCCGGCGCGCGCGCACGCGCCGTCGAGCGCGCACTGGAACGTCTGATCAAAGGGTGTGCTCTGCCGCTCCACCTGCGCCGGGCGAGACGGGACGGACGCGTTCCTTCCCCACGAGTCTGTAATCCTGAGCCACATCGGTCCGGCAGGCAGCGCCGATCGCGCCTACGCACTACGACTGACACGGGGGGCAAGGCGTACGCGCATCAGCCTCCGCGGACCGGTCGACACCGTATGGGGGGATGCCGCGCGGCGCCCTATTCTCATCACGCCTACGACGAAGTCCGCTGGCGGACGCGGCCCCCGGAAAGGGCCCGCCAGTGACAGATCCAGTCGGACGAGCCGCCGGTCGAACACCGCTTTCTCGCCCGCCACTCACGCCGGAGATTCGCGTGCTCACACCGCAGCCGAATTCGCAAGTCGCACAGTTGGCGGACGCCGACCCGCGGAACCGCCGGGCAGCCGGACTCGCGCTCGCTCCGAAGGGGCACATGACTCCCTGCTTCGGCCTGCTCACGTTCTTCCTCATGGTCGACGTCGCGTGCCTCGTCGTCCCCTTCTACTCGGCGCGCTTCTCCGACAGCCCGTGGGGCTCGGCTGAACGGATGGCCTTCCTCGCGCGGGCGATGGCCGCGAGCCTCGCTTTCGGGCTCGTGACGGCGATCGCCGCAGAGCGCCGCAATCATTCGACGTGGCACTTCCTCCTCGGGCACCTCGGCTTCCCCGTCGCCCTCGTTCTCGCCACCTTGGGGTTCGACCAGGCCAAGGCCGGAGTGACGCTGCCGATCTGGAATCCCACCGGTCCTGCGGGCGCCAACCTCCTCGTCGTGATCTCGGCGTTCGCTGGCGCCCTCGTC
Source organism: Gemmataceae bacterium (assembly GCA_019694755.1). Classification (GTDB taxonomy): domain Bacteria; phylum Planctomycetota; class Planctomycetia; order Gemmatales; family Gemmataceae; genus JAIBBI01. The sequence goes on along the minus strand of JAIBBI010000206.1, from coordinate 351 downwards.
AGCCTCGGGCTCACGCGCTTCGCACGCTCCGAAATGCCGCCCATGGGACGGGGGCTGAAGGCCGTTTGCCGACTCATGTTCCAGATCGGCAACCTGTGGTTCGGCATCGCGCTGATGCTCGTGATCGGGTCGACCGTCGCAGCCGGCACCTTCGTCGAGAACAGCTACGGAACGAAGGCGGCGCAGTACCTGATCTACCGCTCGCCCTGGTTCGGAGCGGTGTTCTTCACCGGTGGGATGTCGATGCTCTGCGCCACGTTCCGCAAGTACCCGGTCCGCCTCGAGCAGGCGGGATGGCTAACGGTCCATTCCGGCCTCGCCATGAACGTCATCGGCGCGATGATGTCGTTC
>JAIBBI010000205.1 GCA_019694755.1 Gemmataceae bacterium | reverse complement strand
CCGGCCGCCCAGAACGCCGTCGCGTCCGCCGGCACGGGTTCCGGTATCACCGGCTTTACGGGCTCGTCTCGCGACGGTGTCGGTCCGACTGCCGCAGTGAGCTGACCGCAGATCGTGGCTCGGTCCGAGCCCCGCAGACGGAACAGCAGGAACGGGTCGCGGTCGAACTCCTCCCCGAGCATGTAGTACACGGCCGCAATGTGCTTGCACGGGTTCGACAAGTCCGGACAGAAGCAGTCCGTCTGGATCTCCCGTAGTGACTTCGGGAACAATGACAGACCCACTTTGGTGAACGCTGCCTCGATGTCCTGCGGCATCTCCCCGGCCAGCAACTTCGCCGCGAACGCCGCCTGGGTGTTCAGCTCGGTGATCAGCTTCTCCCAGTCCTTGTCGCCCAGCCGGTCGATCTCGATCGACACCTTGTACGGCTGCGGCCGCGACCCCTGCACCTTTGCGGTGACCCTCCCTGGCTCGATCTGGATCGCCGTCACCTGCCCTTTTCGGGCGTACGACCGGCCACGCCCCAGCCGGGCTCCGATGTCGAAGCCGTCCAGCACCTCGATCCACCGCTTTGCCCACCACGACTGGTCGAACGCACCGCCCTTGGACTGGGCCCGGATTCCGCCCTCGACGGCCCGCGGCTTGGACGGGGGGGGAAGTACTCGCCGTACCACATGGTCAGTCCTCCACCGCGTCGGGGCGCAGGGCGAGCACCTCCCGCAACTGGTCGTCACCCAACTGAGTCAGCCACGCCTCACCCGTGCCGACAACAATTCGGCGCACCAGTTGATGCGATCCGGAAAATTGCGAACGAGCCAAAAGGGCCGAAGGGCCACCCCGGCAAAGTGCCCGAAGACATTTCAGCAATTCAGCGTGAAGACCAATTACCGTGCTGTTGCACCCGTTCGCTTTCCGCTTGGAGACCGGCCAACTTGCAAACTCCGTCACGCATCGTTATCCTGAGGACACTTACGGAGTGTCGCCATGCCCCGCCTGTTCCGTTCCCGATCCCGTTTTCGTCGTTTCTCCCTGACAGCTCTGGAAAAAAGAATCACGCCCGCATCGTTCCTCGTCACATCTTCCAGTGACAGCGGTCCGGGCACGTTGCGTCAGGCGTTGCTCGATGCCAACGTCAACTCGCAGGCCGATACGATTTCCTTCGCGCCCGGCATTACGGTCATCGACTTGACCGGCGGTGAACTGGTCGTCAACACCGACCTCGCGGGCTTGACCATTCAGGGCCCCGGCGCGACCGGTCTAGTGATTCGAAGCGTTCAATCGAGCGGCAACCCCACCAATCGAATCCTTCGTCTCGATATCGCCGGCGGTTCAGCTCCCGTCACAATCACCGGTCTCACGTTAGCCGACGGGTTTTTATCTGGTAACAACTCCGGTGCCGGTCTCAGTATTGCCGATGAACTGGTGACACTGGACGGAGTCCGGTTCACGGGTCATCGCTCCGTGGCTGCCGGCGCTGCACTGGCCGTCACCGCCACCGGTGCGCGACTTACCATATCCAACTGCGAATTTACCAACAACTCGGCCGGCAACATCGGCGGGGCCATCGCAGTCCAGGCCACCTCCACTGTCACCATCAACGACTCCCTCCTGAGCAACAACATCGGTACCCGGGGCGGCGCGATCTCGCTGGCGGCCTCCGTTACGCATCAAGTCACGATCAACCGATCGATCATTACTGGCAACAGTGCGGCGACGGCCGGTGGTGCCGCCGTCTACGCCCGAGGCTCCGGCTTGCTCTCGATCAACAGTTCCTGGATTACAGGTAACACGTCTTCGTCTACCACCGCGGGAAGCATCGACACTTCTCTCAATACGAAGATCATCGGCACGACAGTCGCGGGGAACATCGGGTCCGGTATCGGCACCAATATCATCGGCCAACTCCTCGAAGTCGCCAGCAGCACCATTGTTGACAATTCCGGTGCGGGAATCTATCGCGGCAACGGCTCGGTGACTTTGAACAGCTCCGTCGTTGCCCGAAACCTCTTGTCGCTCGTTCCCGACGATATTCATTCCGGAGGGTTCCTTTCCGTCGAAGGGGACCACAACTTCATCGGCGCCGGCACGAGCACAACCCTGACTTATCCGGGGCCGAACAACAAAGTTGGCACGCGCACCGCGCCGCTGGATCCGAAACTCTCGTCGTTCATGATGTCCGTCGGAGGCGTCGCCCCCGTCTACGTCCCGCTGGCGGGTAGCCCGCTCGTCAATGCGGGAAACAACTTTGCCGGCCTGTCCACTGACCTCCGGGGAGCCGGGTTTCCTCGTATTGTCGGCTCGGGGCCCGATATCGGTGCGATCGAGGGGGCGCACGTTGCCCCGCACGTGACGGCGGTCAATCTCCCGCCGCTGTTGCTCGCCGGTGGAACGACTCATCGCATCAACGTGACGATCACCGACGACATTGGAATAGACTCCGCTACGCTGGACGCCAGCGATCTGACCGTCATCGGGCCCGCCGGCGCGACGGCTGCGAACTTCGTGGGCATGCGGACGACACCGTCGGGCCTGATTGTCGAGTACGATGTGCTCGCACCAGGCGGCACCTGGGACACCGCCGATACCGGCGACTACATCGTCACGCTGGCGGCCAACCAGGTTTTCGATTTGGACGCGAGCCCGTCGGCCGCGCCGGCCATCGGCTTGGGCACGATCCGAGTCGATGTCGGGCCAATACTGACGGTCGACGCCATCGGGGATGTCTCCGACGGGAAGTATGGCCCGGGTCAACTGACGCTCCGAGAGGCGATCGCGATTGCCAACGCTAGTACCAACGTGCTGGAGACGATCCGCTTCGCTTCGACAATCTACGGTGAGACAATTGTTCTCCAGAGCTCGCTGACGGTTCTCGATCGAGTTGCCGTCGATGGCCCGGGAGATGGCCGGATCACAATCTCCAACGCGGGCACGGCTGGACTATTCGCAATCGACTCGCCCGTCGATCAGCGCCCGTCACAACTCAGCGGGCTGACCATCTACCGTGCTTCCGCCCCTTCGGGAGCATTGATCACGACCAACAGCGACTCCCTCACGTTTGAACGGATGCGGTTTGTCGAGAACGACCTGACGTCCGCAGCCGCGATACGAATGACCGGCGGGGCCGTCTCGATCATTGACAGCGAGTTCCTCCACAACCGCGGTACCCGCAGTGCCGTCGAGGCGGATTCCGCCAAGGTCGTGATCGAACGGACACTGTTTGAAGGCCACAAGGGCACCTCGGCTCTCCTGGTCTCGGGTTCTTCGCTCCGCGTCTATGATTCCACTTTTGTCAACAACCAATCGACCGGTTCCGGTGGTGCGATCACGGGGTCAGGCAGCTCGGTTTTCGTGAGTAACTGCACTTTTTTGGGCAACTCCGCGTCGACGACAGGCGGAGCTATCCAGTCAACGTTCTTGCTGGCCAAGTTCACGAACAACACGATTGTCGCCAACACGGCGGCCGGGACCGGTGGCGGTGGCGTTTCCTTGGGCAGTGTTGCGAACGCGCTGATGTTCTTTGACGGCAACCTCGTCGCCGGGAACATCAATCCCACCCACCCCGACTTGTACACTCTCTCGACTCTTCCCATCTACATTCAGGGAAATCTGTTCGGCGCCATCGGGTCTGCTTCAGCTACATTCAGTGGGACGTCCCAGTATGGCACACTGGCCAGTCCGATCGCGGCCAAGCTCTCGTCTCCCGGTTATTACGGTGGCGAACGACCCACGGTACCCCCGCTTGCCGGGAGCCCTGCGCTGGATCTCAGCATCGAAACGCGGGGGCTGAACTTCGACGCCCGGGGCCCCGACTTTCCGCGCATCGTCGGGCCGGCCGCTGACGCGGGCGCGGTCGAAGGCGTGTTCGCCGGTCCGCGATTCGCCAGCGTCGCCCCCATCACTGTCACGCCCGGAGCCGCCAGCCTGTTTGTGGACGTGACTTTCGCAGGAACAGCCGCCATCGATACGTCCACGATCGACGCTGCCGATGTCGTCCTGTATTCGCCGTGGCTCGTCGCGCCCATTGGTGCCGACTCCGTTACGATCATCGGCTCAGGCACCACGGTCACCGCCCGGTACGAGTTTCCGGCGCCGGGTGGCACGTGGGACCGCAACGACAACCACGCGACTTATCGGCTTCGGTTGGCCGGGCAACAGGTCAAGGACATCGATGGTCGGGCCGCGCCAGCGACCCCGGTTGCCACCTTCGGCGTACACGTTCCGACCACGATCGTCGTTGACACGCTGGCCGACACCATAGACCCGAACGACGGAAAGACATCCCTTCGCGAAGCTCTGGAACTGTCCAACACGGGAAGCAGGTCGGTTAACTCGCTTGACACCATTACATTCGCCCCGGCACTGAATGGCGGCACGATCACGTTTACGGCCGGTGAACTTGTTATCACCGACCCCGTCGCCATTTTCGGTCCCGGCCCGGGACTGCTCACCATCAACGCTGTCGGAAAGGGCCGGCATTTCAACCTGAATAGCGCCGGTAACGGAACCACTACAATCTCGGGACTCCGGCTGACCTCCGGCACGACCATTGCTTCGGGCGGATCGATTTATGTCGGCAACGATACCGCCGTCGTCACCAATGTCGTACTGGAATCCAACTCCGCGAACGCCAGCGGTGGCGGGATCGCCGTCGGAAAGGGCGGCTCGCTCGAACTCAGCTCTTCCTTCCTGAACGCCAACCTCGCCAGGGGAAGCGGCACAACCACGGCAGGCGGCGGCGCCATCGCGGGGTTGGGCGGCGCGTACATTCGGGTGACTCAGTCACAGTTGATGGGAAACACGTCCCAACTCAATGGCGGCGGAGTGGTTGCCATCGGCTCGGACACCGTCTCGATCGAGTCTACTTCAATCGTCAACAACCGCACCTCGGGAGCAGCTACGAACTCCGGCGGCGGGGGAATCCTCATCAATGGCGGAATGTTGACACTGGCCAACAGTCTGCTGCTGGGCAACACGGCGTTCGCCAAGACCTCGGCGTATGGCGGCGGCCTGTCGATTTCCTCCGGCTCCGTCGTTCAGGTCCGCAATTCCACGATCGCCTGGAACTCAGCGGCGTTTGCCGGAGCGGGGGTCTACTTCAATAGCGCTGCGTCGACGGTGCTAATCGACAGTTCGCTCATTGCCAACAATGTTAACACTACACACCCCGACATCGCCTCGGTCGCTGCCCTGGCTCAGCCCATTCAGGGCAACAACAACCTCATCGGCGTCCTCAACGATTCCGATGTTACTTGGGCTGGCACCTACAAAGCCGGCACCCTCACCGTTCCGCTCGACGCGAAGATCACGAATCCGAACTATTACGGCGGAGAACGCGTTTCGGTGTCGCCGCTGCCGGGCAGTCCGGCCATCGATGGTGGCACCAATCCGATGAACTTCACCACCGATGCCCGAGGCCCGGGTTTCCCGCGAGTCACCGGGGCTGCCGTCGATATCGGCGCGGTCGAATCGCCACTGACCTATCCCTACGTCGTCAACGTTCAACTTCCCGACGTGACGACCGTCGGTTTCCCGACGTATCTGGCCTCCGTCGTTTTTGCGGATGATGCCGGGATTGACACGGCCTCGATCGATACGGGCGATGTCCGTTTATCGGGCCCGGGGATCATCGGAGAGGCGACGCCCGTCAATGTGTCGATTGCAAACGTCGCCGGCGGCATACGGGCCGACTACACTTTTGCCGCCCCGGACGGTGGATGGACCGCGAAGCACAACGGCCAGTATTCACTCCGGATTGTCGACGGCCAGGTCTCGGACCTCGACGCGGTCGCGAAGTCGATCAGCGGCTGGTCGCTTGGGGGTTTCCGCGTCTCGGTGGCCGCCTCCTACGTCGTCGACTCGCTGGGCAACCTCGAGGACGGGTTGTACGGCCCCG
>JAIBBI010000204.1 GCA_019694755.1 Gemmataceae bacterium | reverse complement strand
CGCTGAGAAGCAATGCCGTCCAATCACTGCTTGCGGTGAACCACCGAGTCGGCCAACGTGACATCCAGAGGTAGACCGACATCGGGACCAACGGGCCGAGTATCAGTCCGATCAGGACACAACCTAGGGTTCGTTGACTAGTTCCCAAAGCGTCGACCTCTTTCCAGAAATGGCCCAGTTTCATCTAACGACGGCCTTACACTCAGCTCTGAACAATTGACGTGGACCCGAGGTCGTTCGAAGACCGGGTTGGCTGGAAACTCACATGCCGATCGCTGCTTTTGCCAGACTCTGCAGATATTGTGTGAGTAACGCGATGGAAACCGAACCGACTTTCTCCGTGATTGTCTTTTTTGCTTGATTCCAAAGCGTGTCGCTTCTCGCGGCGTCAGCAAACTCGTGGCCAGCCCAAGTCAATGAGCTTGCCATGGCTTGCGGGCTGCTACATCCCATGTGCGTGATATCAGAACCATTGATTAGCCCAGCCTCAAGCATCAGCGACAGGTGATAACCGATTTGCTCATCGGAGTAACCGTCCACCTCCAGCTTGTCCGGCGCGAAACCGTCGGGTTGTTCCTCGATCGCGAACACAAGATGTCGCACGAGGTCCATATCACGCTTCATGTGCCTATTGCCTCCGACGCCGAACAGTTGATACTCGCAATCGCCAGATCGCGCTACTCCACAACCCGTTCACCATCGTTGCCCATCAACCTAACCGGCCGACGGCGGGCGACAAGGCCGAAGGGTCTAGTACGACGGCATCGTTTCTCGCCCCGCAGGACTCTTGCTCGGCGCGTGGCTTCAGACGTCGGGGCCAATTACTGGCCATGGTCGTCGGGCGTTGGGTAGTTGCGTCGACGCCCCGCCTTCCGCCCTCGGCCTCTCGCCCAATCGACCTTGTCACTTTTTGCCGTTCTCGATTACGCTGTCGCGGATTGAGTGGCTTGCTGTGACTTGGGGAGGTTGGATCATGTTGTTGAGGCATTTGCCCGGGTGGGCGTTGCTGGCGATCCTGGCGTGGACTTCCACGGCCGCGGGCTCGGACCAGGCGAACACGATTGAGAAGGCCGAGGGCGTGGTCAGCGAGATCATGTCCATCCCTGCCAAGCGGATTCCCGCCGACCTGCTCGCCAACTGTCACGGCGTGGCCATCATCCCCGACGTGATCAAGATCGGCTTCATCGCCGGCATCCGCCGCGGGCACGGCGTGTTGCTCGTCAAAGACAAAGACGGCGATTGGAACCTCCCGCAGTTCATTACGCTCACCGGCGGCAGCATCGGCTGGCAGGCCGGGGCCCAGGCCACCGACGTGATTCTCGTCTTCCGCTCGGCCAAGAGCGTGCAGAACATCGCCAACGGCAAGCTGACGATCGGGGCCGACGCGGCCGCCGCGGCCGGTCCGGTCGGGCGCAACGCCGCCGCCGCCACCGACGCCCAGATGAAGGCCGAGATCCTGTCGTACTCGCGCAGCCGGGGCCTGTTTGCTGGCGTATCGCTTGACGGCTCCCTGATTGAAATGAACGCGGCCATGGGCCGCGACTTCTACGGCGACGCGAACAACCCGCGGCCCGCGCCCGCGAGCGCGGTGAAGTTGATGCACACCATCGCGAACCTGGCCAACGAAGGTCGGCCGGCCGCCCCGGCCGCACCGGGCCAGCCTATCCCTGTCCCGGTGCCGGACGCCGAGCAGCGACTCCGTCGGGATCTCGTCAGCTCGTCGCAGAGCCTGAATGCCGTGTTGCCGGTCGAGTGGCAGCGGTTCCTCGCTCTGCCCCCGGCCGTATTCGCCCAGGGCCCGCCGCCGACGCTCGACGCGCTGAACGCCGTGCGACAGAACTACGAGAAAGTGAACAGCGACCCGGCCTACGCCCAATTGAAGGCCCGCCCGGAATTCCAGACAACGCTGGAACTACTGCGCGACTACATCGGCGCGGTTACCCGAACGGGCGTCATCCCGCTGCCGCCACCGCCAGGCGGCCGACCGTAAGAGTCGCCGATGAGTGAGTTGAACCAGGGCGGGCTTGGTAGCGGTTTGGACCGCGATCAAGCCCGCCTTTTTTTGGTTGGACTGTCGGATCAGATGGTCTGCAGAAATCGCAGTCGGAACGGGAGCAGTTCCCGAAAATCGACCTGACCATTGCCGTCGAAATCGAACGTCGGACTGTTGCTGAGAAACGCCAATCGGAAAGCCAGTAGATCGACCGCGTTGACGATTCGATTTCCGTCGGTATCGCCGAACAGTCGATGAAACTCAAGCGAGGTCGTGGAGCCTGCAAGTCCGCCGAGGTCCGAATACTGGGCACCGTTCACCGTGAGAACGTATCGGCCGTCCACCAGCGATGCGAACTCCGTCAGCGATCCGCTGAAGGTCAGTTTGGCGACGGTCTGCGTCGACGTGCTTGCCGACGTACTGACGGCCAACGTGACATTGCCAGTCGGGCCGCCGGGGCCGGTACGCGATAACTGAAATGTCGATGGCGTCAGATTGACCGGTTCGCTGAATGTCACTGTCAGGCTGGTCACGCGGGATCGCTGCGGCGAGCCGTCGTTGACGATGATCGTGGTGACCGTAGGGGGGTCAATATCCTGGCCGGCAATCCACCGGCCTTGAAGTGACGCGTTGGGCGCTACAGTCGGCGAATTCATCCAGCACGCAAACAGATCGCCTTGGGTGTTTGTTGCTATCGAAGGAATCGACTGGTTGCCGACGGTTGTGGAATTGATGCGAAATTCAAGATCGACCGGAGTACCTATGAAGTTGAAACGCCTGCCGAAAATGCCTGAACCGTCGCCGTCCTCGCCGTAACTCTGCCAGGTCACAACCGAATCACCGCTGGAACTTATTGCCGCTGCCGGGTAGTTCCGATCCCGACTCGCGAATGAACTTACGGGAAACTCGCCGGTGACCGCGATCCCGCTCGCACTATATCGCCTGGCGTAAATGCCGTACCCGATCGACAATTGATCCTTGCTCGCCCATGCGATGACGGCATCACCAGCCGCGTTGACCGCAACGGAGGGATGAGACTGGATTCCCGTGGAGAAGGTATTGACCTGAAACTCGCCACCGACTTTGGAACCTGCCGCATTGAATCGCTGGGCGAATATGCCGTAGTTGCTTCCGTCCTGAGCGTCGGACACCCAGACAACAATTGCGTCACCATCGGCGTCCATGGCCACCACGGGGGAGAATTCGCTGTGCGAGGTAGTGGAGTTGACCCGGAATTCTCCCCCGATTGGTTGGCCGGTCGGGTTGTACCGTTGACCGTAGACGCCGTAGGAATTGCCGTCCTGACCCCAACTTTGCCACACAATCAACGTGTTGCCGGTGGCATCGACCGCGACGGAAGGAGCCCGCTGAGTCGCCGTTGAAAAGGTGTTGATCCTGAAAGAGGTGCCCAACTTGTTTCCAGTCGCAGTGTACCGTTGACCGAAAACCCCGTAGCCGTTCTCTCCTGCCTGATTGCTATCCCAGACCACAATTGCTTCGCCATCGGAGTCGATCGCAACCGCGGGGAACCTCTGATTCCCGTCCGTCGTGGAGTTGACAAGAAACGTCGGTGAACCCGAAGTACTGTACGGGTTGATGCGGCGTCCATAGATATCGCGAGTGTTCTGATTCGAAACTTGTTCCCAAACGACAAACGCGCCGCCGGCGGCCTCCAATGCCGCGGCGCGGCCGTGAGTGTTAGAAAGGACAGCGCCGTTAAATTGAGATATCTGAAACTCGGCAGCGATCATGGACCTGGTAAGCGCGTTCGACGCCGTGTTGGGGTTGCCAACGGCGTCTTGCACCACCGAAGCGGGCACGGCAACGGTGACCTCGCCGGCGCTTGCCGGCAAGATGGAGAGCGTGTAGGTAGTCGCGGCACCGGCAATGTTCGCGATTGAGCCATTGGTCACGGCGACCGAGGACGGCGAAAATCCAGTAACGGGTTCCGTGAATGTGACCGTGACGGAGAACGCGCCGGTTACGAACTCCGAAGATGTCGAGTTTAGAAAAACGCCCGGCGGGGCCCTATCAATGCTGAAGCTCGGGCCCGATGTGTAACTACCATTGCCTGCTCCGGGGCCTCCGAGTTTGTCGCCGCTGGATGATTGAATGCTGTCGTCGTCGATCAGGTTAAGGAGCAGGGTACCGCTGCCCGAACCGGTGTTGACTGAAATCAGACGTTCGGCGCCTGTACCGGAGACCGCGGCGACGAAGGGGTTTGACAGACCAACTGCAGCGATTGAAAAATCAGATACATCAACACCCGTGACGGGTTCCGAAAAGTTCACGAAAAATGGGACGAATAACAAATTGGTCGGCGAAGCGGCTGCCCGAGTAATTGACTGAACTGTTACCGGCGTAATCCGATCTTCAAGTGGTTCCAGCCAAAGGCGAGGAGGCGAACCGACTTGGCCAGTATGGATGGCTGACCGAATTAGACGCCGACGGGCTGCGAAGTGTGACGACTTGCCAGGCATTGCAAGGTCTCATCGGTAGTCGAAGGTTGCGGGCATATCCGCAGTGACAGACTACCGTTCGCGGCCATCCGCTGCAATCAAATTCCCTGCTTTTCACACACCCGCCGGCTCCGCCACCTTCGGGCATTTGCGGAGGATGGCCCGGCTTTCGGTTTCGTCGAGGACGTAGACCGCGAACGGCCGGCCTTCGCGCTGGCAGCGGGCGGCCCGGTGATGGCCGTCGATCAGCAGGCGGTCATGGACGTACATGCCGCTCTCGTCGCGATACCAGATGTGGGCGAGGATGCCCGGGACCGTCGGGTCGACGTGGGCAATGTGGCACTCGTCGAGTTCGCTCGACTCGATGTTCTCGAGCATTGTCGTTTCGTCGAGCTCGATCGGCTCCCGGCCGTCGTCGATCAGACGCCGGGCGCGGTCCACGTCGAAGATGAACTCGCCGCCGGCGTAGTAATGAAAGTTCTGCGCCCCGTCGCGGCAATTCGGACACTGCGGCTCGTCGAAGTACATGCGTCGCCTCCGGCACAGGCCCCGCACATGAAATTAGCCCTAAATCTGCCGGATTCAAGAAAATTCCGCGAAAAGTAGGCGGAATTCCTAGTGCGCGAAGCCCGTCGCCCGGTACATGCCGACAACTCCCACACCGATCCAGAAGATGTTGAGGATGGAATAGGCCGGGTCCCTGCGGATGATCGCACACCAGCTCAGCATGATCGCGTCGACGGTGTTAAACGCCCAAACGAAGAGGAACGGGCTATCCGGCCCGAGCCAGCTCACCAGCGAGAAGCTGAAGATACGCATCAGCACGCCGATCATCTCGATGGCGCGGAGGCGGCCGGCGATCCACAGATTCATCCGGCCGAAGAGTGACGTGTTCATATGCCCGTATGATAGGCGGGCTTGCGGTCAGTCGCCGAGCATGGGCAGGTCCAGCTTGCACGCACGGGCGGCCTTTTTTGCGATGTCGTAGCCGGCGTCGGCATGCCGCATAACGCCGGTGCCGGGATCGTTCCACAGCACCCGGCTGACACGCCGCGCGGCCGCCTCGCTGCCGTCGCACACGATCACGACACCCGAATGCTGGCTGAAGCCCATGCCCACGCCGCCTCCGTGATGCAACGACACCCAAGTCGCACCGCCCGCGGTATTCAGCAGGGCGTTGAGCAGCGGCCAATCGGACACGGCATCGGAACCGTCGATCATCCCCTCAGTCTCGCGGTTGGGGCTGGCGACGGAGCCGGAATCGAGGTGATCCCGCCCGATGACGATCGGGGCTTTGACTTCGCCGCTGGCGACCATCTCGTTGAACGCATGGCCGAGCCGGGCCCGGTCCTTCAGGCCCACCCAGCAGATGCGGGCGGGCAGGCCCTGAAACGCGATCCGCTCGCGGGCCATGTCGAGCCAGCGGTGCAGTTGCGGGTGATCGGGCATCAACTCTTT